>JAHIZQ010000181.1 GCA_018814505.1 Candidatus Omnitrophota bacterium | reverse complement strand
GATTTTTGCCAAAGAAATCGAGAAACAGGGCGTCCATTTTGATTTTGACCCGTATTTTCTTATGGCGCTTGCCATGCGAGAAACGGGTTTGGATAAATGGTATGAAAATGTAAAAAAGGATGAGGGGCTAAATAAACTTGTTTCTATGATTCCTGACTTTTTCGAGAAAGTGCAGGAAATAAAATGCACCTTTAAAAATACTTATGGCCGGAATCTCAACTTAAAAGTATTTGATCTTGGAGAAAACACCTATTGGGTTGATATCGGTCAGCATAAAGCTATGCGGGAAAAGTTTCTTTCCCTAGCTGGCCAAGAGGAGAAAGGGGTTATATCCAGAAAGATCTCGCGTATTCCGGAAAAAAGAGACGAAAACGGAAACATTATAATCAATTCTCAAATAAGCTCTGAAGTGCGTGTAAGTGATTCTACGATAATCAACAGTATTGTCAAAGGGAGAGGTGTTATTAAGCTTAGCGTTATTCTTGATACGGAGCTTTATGATCCGGACGTAAGAGAAGCTTTTGCCGTTCGAAGCAAAAGGCTTGGCAGGACAATTTTAAAAGAAAATAGCGGCATTTATGAGTCTCTAGGCAAAGAACCTTTAACTCTGGAAAAAGGGATGAGGCATGTTTCTGTGCTTACCGAGTCTGAAAAGCTTGATATGAGGGTTTCGGAGGAGACAAATTTAAGAGATAAAGAAAACACTTATAACGTGCCGATTTTTGGTAATGATATTTCTTTTAAGAACGCGTATGACAAGATGTTTGGCACAAGCAAAGAGGAAATCGAAAAAAGAAGGGCGGAGATTGTGATGAATTTGCAAGGAGCAAACGGAAAGAAAAAAAAAGCTAAAGAGTTAACATTCGGCACAAGCGGATTGCGTGATGAAGTTAGGTTTATGACGGACAAAGAATGTTTTATTAATAGCCGAGGTTTTATTGAGTTTTTAAAAGAAAAAGGCGAAATAACGGAAGGCGCTAAGATAGCACTTGGCGGAGATCGTCGGCAAAGTACGCCGCGCATAATGAATGCCGTTAGCTGTGCGATTGAATCAGCCGGATGTAAAACAGTGTTTTGCGGGCTTGTGCCTAGCCCGGTGCTTGCTCTGTACGCGATACAAAACAAAATGCCGAGCATTATGGTTACGGGGAGCCATATCCCAGAAGACAGAAACGGGATAAAGTTTACAAAGTCTTCCGGCGAAGTTTTAAAATCAGATGAACAGGATATCCTTCGTAACGTTAAATCGGTAAGAGAGAAACCGAAAAAAGAACTTGAAAATATTTCGTTTAAGGAAAACGGTATGTTTGAAGACGAAAAACCGTTACCCGAACCGGAATTTGAACAGTCAGCGGTTAAAAATTATGTTAACCGTTACATTGAAGTTTTTGGAGAGTCTCTTTTTGCCGGCAAAAGAATAGTGCTGTATCAGCATTCCGCGGTGGGTAGAGACATCATCAGTAAAATATTTAAGGGTTTAGGGGCTGAGGTTGTGTCCGCGGCAAGAAGTGAAAGATTTGTGCCGGTTGATACTGAAAAAGTCTCAGAAGAAACTCGCCGGCTTTTAAAACAGTTTGCAGAGCAATATAAGCCATTTGCGGTTATATCTACGGATGGAGATTCTGACAGGCCTCTTTTAGCCGATGAAAAAGGGAATTTTTTGACAGGAGACAAACTCGGGGCATTGGTTTCAATGTACCTTAAGCCGGATTTTGCGGCAATTCCAATAAGTGCGAATGACGCGATCACAAAGGCTTTAACTGAAAAAGGCGTTAAGGTTGTGCATACTAAAATAGGTTCGCCGTATGTAATAAAAGCTATGATGGACGAACTTGTTTCCAGGCCTTTCGCGAAAGTAGTTAGCTGGGAATCTAACGGCGGGTTTCTTTTAGGAAACGATTGGGATATAAATGGTAAAAAATTAAAGGCATTGCCGACTCGGGACGCGGTATTGCCATTAATTTCAGTTCTTATGCTTGCCGAGAAAGAGTCTAAAAGTATTTCAGAGCTTATAATGTCAGCTTTGCCAGCAAGATATACCCACGCGGATGTTGTTGATAATAAAACAAAAGGGTGTGAGGATTATACGGCTCTCATGGGCAAAACTATTATAAAGATGTTTTCCCCCCTAGACAAAACGTTTAATCAAGCCGATTTTAGTAACGAAAAAGTGGAGGTACATTATCAGGATGGGAGAATATGTTCGGCTGAAAAAGATTCCGCGACAAAACTTGAAGTGCTAAAAAACCGTTTAGAGAAATATTTTAACAAGGCTAAAGGATTTGAGAGAATTGTTTCAATAAATTGGATAGACGGAATAAGAATGGTTTTTGAAAACGGGGATGTGTCTCACATTAGGCCATCAGGGAATGCCCCTGAATTCAGAAATTATGCTACCGCGGATACGCAAGAGCGCGCGAACGAAATAGTAGAGAAAAGATTTAAGATTTTGCCGGAAATAATTAGAGATCTGAGATGAGAGTATGTAGGGGGCGTGCTTGTCCCGCTTGTCTCGAGGTGAGCAGAGTCGAAGGGTGGCCGTAACAATATAACTAGTAAGGGATAAAGAACAGATTCTTCGATTCGGCCTTTGGCCTCACTCAGAATGACAGTGTGGGGATTTGAGTTTCTGTTATTATCCTGAGCGAGAACAAAATAAAATGTCATCCTGAGCGAGAACAAAATAAAATGTCATCCTGAGCGAGCGTAGCGAGTCGAAGGATCTGATTTCTTTTGTTATCCCGCTTGTCCCGAGTATACTCGAGGGGGCGCTCTCCAGAAACATAAAAGG
>JAHIZQ010000180.1 GCA_018814505.1 Candidatus Omnitrophota bacterium | reverse complement strand
CCTAAAAAATAAGTAAGCACAAAATTATTAGTAATACTCGCCGCTATGAAGATAAGAATAAGTTGTTCCATTTTGTTTTACCTTTTGACTCTTTGTCTTTTATCTTTAAATTTTTTGTCCGCGATATTGAAGAGTCCCACTAAAAGCCCTAATGTGATAAACGCCCCCGCGGGAAGCACCATTACGATCCAATTGGTAAAGTGTTCCCCCATTATGCGCACACCGAAAATAGTTCCCGCGCCGAGGATTTCTCTTACTGAACCCAAAACAATAAGCGCAGATGTAAACCCGATACCCATGCCCAGAGCATCCAGAATAGACCGCCTTATTCCATTTTTAGACGCGAACGCTTCCGCCCTGCCTAATATAATGCAATTTACCACAATAAGAGGCACATAGGGCCCCAGCGCTTTACTGATCTGAAAAAAGTTTGCTTTTAAAAAATAATCAGCCGCTGTAACAAATGT
This sequence comes from Candidatus Omnitrophota bacterium, assembly GCA_018814505.1. Taxonomy (GTDB): domain Bacteria; phylum Omnitrophota; class Gorgyraeia; order Tantalellales; family Tantalellaceae; genus JBDRNE01. Next base: position 12,754 of record JAHIZQ010000180.1, on the reverse strand, counting down.
CGCGATAATAACAGTAAATATTGGAATTCTGACTTGCTCCGGAACAAATTTCCGAATCGCGGCAATTACCATACTTGACGAAACAACTACAAATGTCGTTGCCATCCCCATCGACAAACCAAAAAGCGCTTTAGTGGTAACCGCAAGCGTAGGACACATCCCCAAAACCTGTACGAATACTGGGTTTTCTCTCCATAATCCTTTGACAAAATCTTTTATCATTGGGTCCTTATCCTTTTATTTCTTTCCGCGCGGCAGTTACCGTTTTGTTTATTATATTCACAACCGCCCGGGAAGAAATTGTAGCGCCTGTAATAGCTTCTACCTGATTCGGTTTCTGGGGTTTTTGATTTTTTACGTACTCGATATCCTGTGTTATCGAAAGCCCTTCAAACTGTTTTCTAAAATTTTGCTCGGCGATTTCAGCCCCCAATCCAGGTGTTTCCTGGGATTCTAAAACCTCCATACCCACTATTTTGGATATACCAGTGTCAACTCCGATTATCATTTTAATAGTTCCCTGGTATCCGTTTCCTTCAGCAATAAACGCATACCCCAAAAGTTTATCCTGTTCGTCCATAACCTGAAAAACTTCGTCTTTCATGTTTTCTATTTTATTCACTTTTGGAAAAATGTCTTTTATAGCTTTTTCTGTTTCTGACTTAACGTTTATTTTTATCTTCGGCATCGCATAATTGTATACAAACACCAATACCGCGCCTGACAAAATACCCACTATAGCTAAAGAAAAAATTATTTTAAACCCACTATTTTGAACAATTGACGTTATCTTATTTTTTGCCATTTGTCGCTCCGAACCTTTTTGGCCGCGCTATTCTATTAATCAAAGGTACCACTGCGTTCATTAAAAGTATTGAATACATTACTCCTTCCGGAAGCCCGCCCCATATGCGTATTATCATTGTTATTAACCCGCATCCTATTCCAAAAACCCATCTCCCTTTGGCGGTTACTGGTGAACTTACCGGATCCGTCGCCATAAATAACGCTCCTATAAGTAACCCGCCCGCGAGAACATTAAATATCGCCGGAGAAAATTTGTCCGGCGCTGTTATGTGTAAAAAAGCCGCAAAAACCATAACCGTTCCGATGTATGCCAACGGAATTCTATAATCTATAATTTTTTTCCACAAAAGATACGCCCCGCCCAAGATAAGAGCCAATGCCGAAGTTTCTCCTATCGAACCAGCGACATTACCTAAAAACAAACTCATATACGGCGTGATAACATGGTCAAACTTTGCGAGACCTAAAGGAGTCGCTGTTGTAACAGCGTCCAGTGTAAAGGGATTTGTCCAGGTTGTAAGAACTACTGGAAAAGCGGCCATAAGAAACGCTCGCGCTAATAGCGCCGGATTAAATATATTATGCCCTAATCCGCCAAAAACTTCTTTCCCCAAACTAACGGCAAAAACTCCGCCTAAAAAGGCCATCCATAGCGGTATTGCTGGCGGCAATACCATTGCCAATAACAGGCCAGTTAAAACCGCACTGTAATTTTTGAGCTGTAGTTCTTTTTTCGACAGTTTTTGAATTGCATATTCCGTTATAACGCATCCCAAAATGGAGCTAATCATAACCCCAAAAGCCTGCCACCTAAAAAAATAAAGACTGGCTATAACCGCGGGAATCAACGCTTTTAAAACATCCTTCATCATTCGCGTTGTATCCATCGGTGAAAAAATGTGCGGCGAAACGTTTATCGTAAGTCTTTCTGAATCCATCAACTTTTCTTTCTTAAAACAGCTGTTTTTCCTTGTTTAATATACTGCACCAACGGAATCCTTGCCGGGCATGAATACACACACGCCCCACATTCCATACAATCAGCAACAAACAATTGTTCTACTTTATCCCAATATTCTTTTTTCACGTTTTTCATTATCTCCGTCGGCACCAAATTAACCGGGCACACATCAACACATTTCGCGCACTTAATACAAGCTGTTTCCTGATAACTTTTCGCGAAGTCTTTTGACAGAAATAAAATACCTGACGTACTTTTAAGAACCGGCGCTGACATAACAGGTTGAGAAAACCCCATCATGGGCCCACCTATAATAATTTTTTTTGGAGTCTTTACTAAGCTTATCCCGCCAACTGATAACATATCATCGATTGTCGTTCCTACTCTAACCGTATAATTGCCCGGCTTATCAAAACAATCTCCGGAAAGCGTTACTATTCTTTCTATCAACGGCTTATCAAAACAAACAGCTTCATATATCGCGCATATTGTTCCCACATTTTGAACTAAAAAACCAATATCAAGTGGCAGTTTTCCGGGAGGAACTTCTTTTTTTGAAATTGCTTTTATAAGCTGTTTTTCCCCGCCTTGCGGATACTTCGTTTTGAGCAACACTATTTTTATTTTTTTAGAAAACTTAAACTCATCCCGACTGATTAGTTTTTTAAAATTAAAAAACGCGGATTTTTTGTTATCCTCTATGGCAATACAAATCTGAGCGGGATTTATAATAGCAGATACTATTTTTATGCCTTCCAGAATGTCTTCTGCCCTACGCGTCATTAGAGTATGGTCGCAAGTAAGATACGGCTCACATTCCGCACCGTTAATAATCAATGTTTCTATTTTCTTACCTTCCGGAATACTAAGTTTTACATGTGTCGGAAAAGCGGCTCCTCCCATTCCAACGATACCCGCGGCTTTAACTTTTTGAATCATGTCGCTAACTGAAAGGTCATCTATGTTTTTCTTATCATATTGCTTGGAAGGTTTATCTTTGTCCCGTTCAATAAAAACAGATTCTATCGGACCCAAAGCAGGATGAAACGCTTTTTTGACATCAAGAATTTTCCCATAAATTGGTGAGTGTACCGGGCTTGTTACAAAGCTTTGGCTTTCGCCTATTATTTGACCTTCCTCAACATAATCCCCTTTTTTGACAATAGCACTATTTGGAGCGCCTATGTGTTGAGACAACGGCACAACAGCCACTTGAGGAAAACACAATTTCCGTAACGGCTGTCCAATGCTTATATCTTTCATATATGGAGGGTGTATTCCCCCTTTAAACGTCAATGTTTTCATATTTTCGCCCTTTACATCCCCAAAAACCCAATCCGCCCCCCATTATACATACTGCCCCCCATTTGTCAATCCCCAAAAAAGGGGAAAAAGGGGAAAAAGGGGTCAGAAAAAGGGGTCAAGTCTTGAAAATAAACTTAACATCTTTTGCCAATTTTTCTATTTCCGCATATGCTCCTTCTTTTTTTCTCATATCTTCTTCTGCGTTTTTATAATGCCTCGATACCGCCGATGTGGTTATATTTCCTATCCTCCGACTTATTTCTTTTATAGTTAACATATACCCTCTTCTCAAGATATAGATTATTGCTCTCCTTTTGCCTACATCTCTTTTATTTCTTTTCTTGTTGATTTCATCTCGATTCTTTTCTATTAAAGCTTCTATTTCCCCCCTACCTTCTTCATCATTTATTATCTTTTTCTTATAGTCGGGGATTTCTTTTATGTCTATCTCCACGCCTTGACACATTCTCTTTATCTTTTCTTTAAAAAATTTTTCTCCCAATACTGCTGGCCAATTTACACTTTCTAATCTTCTTGTTATATCATCTGACGTTTCCCCTTTGAGATAGGCTTTCAAATCTCTTCTCGCTTCTTTCCCATACTTGCTAAATTTCATCAATACTTCTTCTACTTTCAACCACTCCTGCCTTTCCTTATCTGACATATATCCCCTATAACTGGACCACTCGTATTCACCCAACTCCTTTTCTAGTCTTGTTCCTAAAGGATTTCTATGAATATATCGCACTAGCTCCAGTAAATATTCTTCTTTGTCAACAAGTATAGACTTATATCTTCCTCTAAACAAACTACCATCTGTTTTGTGGTAATAATTAAATTTTTGTGTATATACCCCATTTAGATGTCGCATACATCTCGATAAATTACCTTCAGGGGTATGTATCAGTAGGTGGTAATGATTTGGCATCATTACATAGGCATGTATTTCAACCCTGTACAACTTGGTTATTTCGCTTAGAATTTCGAGAAAGACTTGATAATCTTTGTTCCTTATGAATATCTTCTCTCGCCTCCGCCCACGATTCATCACATGATACCAGGCTCCAGGATATTCTATTCGCAAAGGTCTTGACATGCCATAATTTTAACAAACTTGCTTCTCTATGTAAAGTTTATTTTCAAGACTTGACCCCTTTTTCTCCCCACCATCCGGCGTAAAACCTCTTCATATATTCCCTCGTTTGCTCTTCTTCTCTATGTTGAAGATCTTCCTCTTCCGTAAACAAAAACTTATAGTTCAGACAATACCTTATTAACACTTCATTTGCACTATTAATTTGTTTAAACTTTTTCTCGCACCTCGTTTTGTCCTTGTCTTTACACTTATCAGGATGATACTTCAAAGAAAGCTTCCTGAAAGCCTTTTTTATCTCTGGAATAGTCGCGCTTGCTCCAAGCCTCAATATTTTTCTAGCTTTATCTATTTGTCTGTACTCGGCCATTTTATTTTTCCGCCCGCTCGCCTATTATTTCTTTTTCTATATAATGTTTTAATGCTTATTTTCAAAACGTGACCCCTTTTTCCCTCAAACCTTTCCCCTTCGCTTCAAGGTGTCGCTTGAACTTATGGGTCGTACAGTCTTTTTTTTCACATCATAAACTGAAACAACATTGAGCCCGATAAAATCCTCTTTAATACCATTCATTTCCGCCTTAGTTACTGGCTTTACCCTGCACGGCCTTAGAGGCGTATTCAGTTGGACCTCCTCCGGCTTAATCTCACGAGCAATTTCCGCAATTTCTTTCGCGCTCTTTTTATTTTCTGCCACAAACATAATCTGCAATGCCAATTTTCCATGATAACAACTTTTGAAATCTTTTATCGCTTTGATAATAATATCAATTTTTATTGTACGAATCGGTTGATTAACCAATTCAAAAACATTCTGTGTTGCCGCGTCTAATTTAGCAACAACGAAATCAGCCGCGAACAAGTCTTCTTGAACATCTTTTCTATACATCAATGACGAATTTGTTAAAACTGCGATTTTTTCGTTCCTGATCTTTTTCAACGCTTTTATCATTTGTCCCAGATTTTTCGCTAAAGTAGGTTCACCTGTTCCGGAAAATGTCATATAGTCTATTTTTAAGCGCGGCAGACTGTCAATTTCTTTTACAATGTCGCTAACCCTAACAAATACATCTCGCTCATCGGTTAAAAGATTGGTCTTCCTTATCTGGCAATATGCACAATCAAATGTGCAAACTTTTTCGTTTAGCGAAAGCGGGTCTATCCCCAAAGAACTACCCAATCTCCATGAGGGCACCGGTCCGTAAATGTACTTATATGTTTTTTCGCTCATGCATCCATTCCTTAACTGCTCCTCCAGGCATCATATCATCAGAAACAAATACACTTCTTTCTATGTCAGTTTATTATTTAAGTTTCTTTTGCAATACCTGCCAGGCCTTTTCTATTGCTTCTTTCGCCTGTCCTGACTTATGTTCCATAACAGTCTTACCCAAAACCATTGCTTCAACAATATTTTTATCAAAAGGGATTTTTCCGATTAAGTATATGTTGTTCTTTTTGCAATATTGTCCAATTTTTTCCGTCATACCCAAATTAAGATCGTACTTATTTACAATTAGTTTGGCTAAAATTCCAAAATGTTTCGCTACACTTATAACCCTATCAGCATCGTGAAGACCTGAAAGTGTCGGCTCAGTTACAACCACAGCACAATCTATACCTGAAAGAGATGCTATAACCGGACAGCCTATGCCGGGCGCGCCATCAACAATTACCCAATCAGCTTTATTTTTATCCGCTAGTTCTTTGGCCTGTTCCCTGACAAGACTTACAAGTTTACCAGAATTCTCTTCAGCTATACCGAGTTTAGCATGAACCATAGGGCCAAAGCGCGTATCGGAAACAAACCATTCTCCGGAAACATTCTCTTCCATCTTGATAGCTCCTACCGGACAAACAAAGCTACAGAAAGCACATCCTTCACAAGAAACCCTATCCACAATAAAATCTTTACTTATGGCGTGGAAACGGCAAACATCAACACACTTTACGCATTTAATACATTTATTTTTATCAATAACAGCAGTTTTTCCGCTTCTGAACTCATGCCTTTCTCTGATAGACGGCTCCAGCAAAAGATGTAGATCCGCCGCATCCACATCACAGTCAGCCATAACTTTATTCTTCGCCAACGCCGCAAACGCTCCCGTAATCACGGTCTTTCCTGTCCCACCTTTTCCGCTTATTATAACGATTTGTTTCACTATAACCTCTCTTACATTTTACATGACTCGTTTTGAGCCGCCAAGACCACAGAACGTATCCTTGAAGCGAATATTAAATACGGATGTGTTGCCATTTGCTATTATCTCCAACTCTGCTTAGAGAAGGCTCCCGGGATGCTTATCGATACACCCGTTATTTCCCGATACAACCTTACGCCCAATCCCAACCATCGCTCCGCCAACAATAAAAACATCCGTTTTTTAGCCATATATCATTTCCCCACGCTACAAAGCTTCCAACATTACACAAAGTCCGTAAATTACATTAATACCATTATCGTGACAAAATTTTATCACGGCTTCATTTTCAGCTCCGGGCTGAAGCCACACCCTTTTAATAGATTTCTCCCGGCATTCCTTCATTATTGTCTCGGTAACCGAAGGCGGGGTAACCACATTAACAACATCGACATTAAAAGGAACCTCGCTTACGCTTTTATAACATTTTACTCCGTCCACATCGCTACAACTTGGGTTAACAGGATAAACCTCGCATCCCTTTTTTATCAAAGTTTTTAAAATTTTATACGCGTATTTGGTTTCATTTCTAAATGAACCCACGACCGCAAATTTCTTCTGTTTCAAAAAATCTTTAACTAAATTTTCCATCTCTAACCTTATTAAAAAGCTCCTTAAAATCTTTCTGGTATTCGGGAAACATTTTCACAATAGGTTCGCCTTTCGAATAGGCAACTGCTATTTCTTTTTTAAAAGGTATCCGCATAAGAATCGGAATGTTTTCTTTTTCGCAATACTCGTCAGTTTTTTTATTGCCCAAATCCGAACGGTTAATCACTACACCAAAAGGAACTCTGAGCTTTCTTAAAACTTCTACAGCCAACGTTAAATCGTTCAACCCAAACGGTGTCGGTTCCGTAACAAGCAAGCAAAAATCGCTCCTCTTTATAGTTTCAACTACAGGGCATGATGTTCCTGGAGGAGCATCAATAATAACAGTACACATTGAGTTAACATGTTTTTTTATCTGTCTTATAACAGGCGGCGCCATCGCTTCACCTATATTCAATCTCCCATGTATAAATTGAATAGCTCCAGAAGTACCTATTTCAATTTCTCCGATTTCCTTATTTACTTCTTTTATTGCACCTTCTGGACAAAAATAAGAACAGCTTCCGCACCCATGACATAAATTTGAGAAAACCAATATACCGCCCTTTTTACTTTCAGCCCCTTTTATGACGGCTATAGCATTGTAAGCACAAACCTCACGGCATCTGCCACAATAAATACATTTTCCCTCATCTATTACAGGAACAGGGATAAAAACCTTTTCAGTTTCTGTTATTTCAGGTTTTAAAAATATGTGCGCATTGGGCTCTTCAGCATCACAATCCAAAAACTGTACTCCGTCATTTATCGACAGCGCCAAATTAACCGCTATTGTGGTTTTACCTGTTCCGCCTTTTCCGCTTGCTACTGAAATAATCATAATTTTACGCAATCTGTTTATGTGCTACTAACGTTTCTTGAAATTGGCTTTTATAGTAATTTATTTTTAACCTTTTGCTTCGAAAATATTCTTTAATATCATTTAAAGTAGCGCCTGCCTTTTCATGTATCCGGCCGTCAGAGGCATGAATCTTATCGAGTATCCTAAACCCCTCAGGAGTAAAGTCACTCATAATAATCTTTCCGTCAAAAGACGCAACCCTCATAATTTCATCCATTACCTTAAAGGGTCTCTTAAAATGATGAATTGTATTTATTGAGAAAATAATATCAAAAATCTCATCCTCGAAGCTTAATTTCTCGGCATTTTCTATTCTAAAATCAACGGATTTTTCTAACCCAAAATAGCGCAGGTTTAATCGCGCGACATTTTGCTCTTCTTCAGAAATATCAACACTTATAAATTTGTACCCTTCTTTAGCCAACGTAAGAGCAAAATGCCCTTTGCCGGTACCCACCTCAAGAATATCTCCAGATAAGGGCTCCGCCTTATTAAAAATAAACTTGCGTTCCTCATCTATGTCGAATCCGTGACTTTGGTACAGTTTTTTTCTTTCCAAATACTGCTTGTGGTTTTCTAAGACTTTTCTTTCCAAAATTAACCTTTCACCATCTTTGTCCCACATTTCGGGCATTTTGCTGAATAACACGGCACTCCTCGCTGGTGAGAAATTTTTTGTCCACAACTCGGACAAACGCAGTCCCCACCGGGACCTGATCCCGGACGGTTTCCACCCATCCGCCCGCTTCCGCCGCCTCTTACAAACCCACCACCTGTCCCCAAAGGTCCTGTTCCATCTCCACCTGGCATTTTATACCCCCTATTTTTGAAACGCTATTGCTTCATTCGGACATTCGTTCACACATGCTCCGCATCCCACGCACTCCTCACTCACAACAGCTTTTTTCTGCTCAATTTTTATAGCATTCACAGGACAAACATCAACACATGCCCCACACCCGTTACATTTAGTTCTGTCAATAGTAATAGTCATTTCTTTGCACTCTCCCTATTTTCTTGGTGGCATACCAAATTTTGAATTTACACTTGAACTTTGTATGGATTTCATCCCGCCCATTTTATATTTATCTACTGCATCTTTAACAATACCCGAAATACCGGTAACCACCACCACTCCGGCCGCCTGTAAAGTTTGAAACGCATTGGGACCAACGTTACCCGTAAGCACTACTTTTACTTTGTTCTCCGCGAGAAACTGCCCTGACTGAATCCCTGCACCACCCATTGAATCAATATTAGGATTGCTTATTGCCTCAAATTTCATCGTATAAGTATCCACAATAATAAAATATTGACATCTGCCGAACCGGGAATCAATCTTTGAATCTAAATTATCCCCTTCTGCTGTAATACAAATTTTCCCACCAATAACGGATTTTGTTTCACTGCTCATAGCTCCCCCTTTTAATCTTCGCAGTCCTTTTCATTCGGATGATCACATTCCGACTTCTCTATCCCATAACCTTTCCCAGCTCCTGGACTACAAAGGCTTTCACCACCCTCAAGCGTATTTTTTGAGAACTCTTTTATTACATCATTTATCTTCCCACTTACACCCACTATTGCGTGAATACCAAGTTCTTCAAAAAACCCTGTTGCCCGCGCACCCATACCTCCGCAAATTATGTATTTGACACCTTTTTCATGTAAGAACTTGGGAATAAACCCCGGTTCGTGTCCGGGATTTTGAATAGTTTCCATTTTTTCTACCTTACTGTCTTTTACATCCACTATGGTAAATTCGGGACAACGTCCAAAATGAGCAGAAACAAACTCGCCCTCAGTTGAAATAGCTACTTTCAAGACTAACCTCCTTTCTCCGTTAAAAACATGAGAATAATTAAAATTTGACTATCCCCATAGTCCCATCAATCTTTACCCTCTGCCCCTCTAGCAGATTCAAGATCTTTTAAGCGACTATTTATCGCTTCGATCCCTTCCTGCATTGCCTTGGCTTCAGCCTGCAACATCTCTACCTCCTGGTTAGGAGTAAAATTAGCGGTATGTACAGGAGCCCCATATGAATTGCCATAAGCATACGGATTCCTGGCCCATCCAAAGCCAAACCCTCTACCAGACATACGCCCTCTGCCGAAACCACGACCAAAACACGGATTCGCGTAACCCGGAACAGAATATCCGGCACATAAACCTGCTCTCCTACCTGTCATCGGCCCTAATCCAAAAGGACCCATTCCATCTCCACCTGGCATTTTAATCACCTTCCTTTTATTTTTTAATGAAAATTGCTTTCATTAAATTTGATACACTTATGTTACTTTTTAACTCTACATTTATCGCATAAACCATAGAACTGAATAAGATGATTTGAAATCGTAAAATTATATTTCTCAGCTAACCCTACTTCTGTTCTGGACAAAAGTTCCTTCTCTTCGTCTAAAAAATCCGTGTAATCAACAACCCTACCGCAATCGGTACACACCAAATGATGATGGTGCCTCATCCCCTTAGGGCCCATAGCTAACTCATATCGTGCCTTACGATCACCAAAATCGAACCTAAAAACAAGACCCATTTGAACTAATAGTTCTAAAGTTCTGTATACCGTAGTAAGTCCAACGTTTGGATAAATCTTATGAACAGCCACATAAACATCTTCAGCACTTAGATGCTCCGAAGTCTTGCTTAAAACATCCAAAATTATCCTCCGGGGCACAGTTATCCTGTATCCACACCCTCTAAATCTTCCGTGCCACCATGGCGACCCATATCCATCCCATCTTTGCATTAGTAACTCCTTAATGATAGTAGTTTTCAATAACGAGTATACCTTGTCATTTTGTTTTTGTCAACATAAAATGTAAAACCATAGTCAAATATTATGAATATTTTCACAAAATCCATAAGCCTTTTGGAATCACGATAAATTACCTTTAGGAATACATCTCAGTGGGTGGTAATGATTTGGCATAATTATGTAGGCATGTGTGTAACTTGATTATTTTTCGTAAAATTTCGAGAAAAACTTGATAATCTTTATTCCCTATGCTTCTCTTCTCTCGCCGCCGGCCACGATTCATAACGTGATCCAAATCTACAGGATATTCTATTCATAACGATCTTGACGTATTACGCTGATGGCAAACAAGTTCTTTTGCGTAAAGTTTATTTTCAAGACTTGACCCCTTTTTTCCCTTTTTTATTGTTACCCAAACAACCCTTTCATCCCGCCCAGAATCTCATTAAACGGCACAACGTCAATTTTCTTGTGAATTGAATAACGTCGACTCCCGGAATAAATCACGGCGATCCGTTCCAGTTTCAAATATTCAAGTGCCGTTCGAAGAGATGCCGTCATTGTCGGGGCGTCCTGGCGTTTGATTTCTACGCCATACATCCGTCCATCCTTTAAAAAGATAAGGTCAATTTCCGCTCCTTGATGTGTCGCCCAATAATAAATATCTTGTGGTTCTACCCAACGAATAATTTCTTCTATGACGAATCCTTCCCATGACGCGCCGCACACGGGATAACGAGGAAGCTCTTTCTCCGAATTAATCCCAATCAACGCGTGTAAAAGCCCCGTATCGCGAATATAGATTTTTGGCGATTTCACCTGACGCTTTTTGATGTTGACGTACCATGGCTGAAGCTGGCGAATCATAAATAGCCCCGTCAAAATATCTAAATACTTACGAATTGTAGGGTGAGTAAGCCCAAGAGAGGACGCTATGGACGAGGCATTCCATATTTTTCCGTGACTGTGCGCCAACATGATCCAAAATTTATGAAGCGTAACAACCGGCACATCAAGCCCCTGCGCTTCACGAAGATCTCGTTCCAGAAATGTTCGAATGAAATTAATCCGCCATGCCAAGCTATCCTCATCGTTCTTGGCAAGAAATGACAAGGGAAAGCCTCCTCTGCTCCAAAGGTGCATTTGTTTCTTTTGCCCCACCTCGGATAATCCAAAACCCTCCATTTCGATCAATTCCAAACGCCCGGCTAATGATTCTGAAGATTGTCTTAATAAATCCTGCGAAGCACTTCCTAATATCAAAAATTTAGCAGGCAACGGCACGCGATCCAACAATACACGAAAAATCGGAAAAACATCCGGGCGGCGTTGAACCTCGTCAATCACAACAAGACCCTTTAAATGCTCAAGAGCCGTTTTGGGAGCTTCAAATTCAATTAACGTTGACGGGTCTTCAAGATCAAAATAATTGGGCGAACAAATATCGACAAACTGTCGCGCCAATGTAGTTTTACCGCACTGCCTCGGTCCCAATAACGCCACAGCCTTGCTCCGCTTAAGAGCTTTCTCAATCTTTTTCTTATAATAGGCGCGTTCAATCATACCACAATGATACCATGAAAATTGAAAATGTCAATTACAAATTTCACAAATCTTCCTGCGCAAAGAAAAAGCACAACCCAAGTGTAAAAATGAGTTGTGCTTAAAAATGTATGGCTGGGATGCCTGGAAAACAAGCCTTGAGCAATTGTGCGAAAGGCGCAGGATCCCAGGATCTCAGTTGTAATTGACGATGTTTTTTAAACGGAATAATTTCCGTTTAAAAAATTGAGGAAATTACAAAAAAACAGAAACCATCGGTTTCTGTTTTCCATAAAATTTCGCAGAAATTTTATGGCTGGGATGCCTGGAAACACACGCTTTTAAGCACAAAACAACCATTCCACCACCAGAATCACCACCAAAAACTAAAAGTTTTTTGGAGGCGATTTATTGTTTTAAAGTTCTACAGCTCTCTTAAGAGTGTGGCCGGTATTGCTGTCCTCAAGGGTAACTATATCAATATCCTTAAAGGGAGCATAAAGCTCTCTGGAATTTAAAAAATCCTTTTCGCCTATTTCTTTTCTCCGGTTTGAGATATATCTGTTAATAAAATAGGCAAGGATGCAAATCGTATAGACGGCTTTGACAT
>JAHIZQ010000179.1 GCA_018814505.1 Candidatus Omnitrophota bacterium | reverse complement strand
GCTTCAGGGGGTCGCAAGGGACAATTTGTCCCTGCTATGCAAACGGACGCGTTTGTTTGCATATATAATTTAGTTTGAAGGGAATTCTTTTTCTAAGTTTTCAAGAGCTTGTTTAGATTGAAATTGTTGTCCCAGGATACTTTTCTCTATCAATCTTGGCTAACCTATAACTTGTACCCTCCGCCGGAGTTGCCTCCAAATTGTATAAGTGCCCTGTTTCTTCCTGAAACTCTATCATCCTGTTACGGATATAATTCAAAAGTTCCAACGCAAACTTCCGGCCTTTTTCAGAACTAATGTCTTCTTTCAAAAGATTAAGACACGCTTCATTTACCCCAACAAGACCAATCGTTGAGAAATGGTTTGCCCAACAACTTCCCTGTTTACGTTTAATGTTCGCCAGATAATAACTGGAATATGGATAAAGCCCCTGGTCTGTCAGCTGTTCCAAAATTTTTCTTTTTATCTCAAGAGCTTCTTTTGACATTTGCATAAGCTCATCTAATCCTTTGTAAAAATCTGCTTTATCCTGCGACATATATGCCAAACGCGGTATATTTAGAGTAACAACGCCAATAGACCCAGTAAGCGGATTAGATCCAAAAAGTCCGCCGCCGCGTTTTCTGAGTTCACGGTTATCAAGCCTGAGCCGGCAACACATGCTACGCGCGTCGTCAGGACTCATATCACTATTAACAAAATTTGAAAAATACGGGATCCCGTATTTAGCTGTCATTTCCCAAAGCCCTTTTAAATCAGGATTATCCCAATCAAAGTCTTTCGTTATGTTATACGTCGGGATAGGAAACGAAAATATCCTGCCTTTGGCATCGCCTTCTATCATAACGTCGCAAAAAGCTTTGTTTATAAGATCGGCTTCATGCTGAAAGTCTCCGTATTTTTCATCTTTTATCTCTCCGCCGACAACAACCGCTTCATCCTTAAAAGAATTTGGTATAATCATATCCATCGTAATATTCGTAAAAGGCGTCTGAAACCCCACACGCGTGGGAACGTTTATGTTAAAAATAAATTCCTGCATATATTGCCTAACCTGGGCGTAGCACAACTTGTCGTAGCGCACAAAGGGCGCCAGCAAAGTATCAAAATTAGAAAACGCCTGCGCTCCTGCCGCTTCCCCCTGAAGCGTGTAAAAGAAATTAACAATTTGGCCAAGCGCTACCCGAAAATGTTTAGGCGGTTTAGATTCAACCTTGCCGTATGCCCCCCCAAACCCGCGAGTAAGAAGATCTTTCAGATCCCATCCGCAACAATAAGCGCTAATAGAACCTAAATCATGAATATGAACATATCCTTCTAAATGTTTCTCGGCAATTTCTTTCGGATAGATGCGATTAAGCCAATATTTATTCGAAACAGCCGTTGATATAAAATTGTTAAGTCCCTGCAGAGAATATCCCATGTTCGCGTTTTCTTTTACACGCCAATCTTTTTGTTGGATATAGTTGTCTACCATATTAACGGCATCCGAAAGAAGCGCACGTGTCTGCCGCAAAGCTGAGTGTTGTTGGCGGTAAAGTATATACGCTTTAGCTGTTTTCGCATGTCCATTTTCAATCAGAACTTTTTCCAAAAGATCCTGAACGTTTTCAACAGTAGGAACACGTCCGTTTTTGTACAAAACTTCTAAAAAAGAAACCGTCTGTCTTGTTATTTCGCTCGCTTTTCCAACATTTTCTCCGCCAACAGCTTTAGCCGCAGAAAAAATAGCATTTTCAATTTTTTGAGGGTCAAAAGGTTCTAACCGCCCGTCACGTTTTCTGATAAACTTTATATCCGTTAAATACATGTATAATCCTTCCTGTTTTGAGATATTCCGAAAAATCCGTATGCTTATAAGAATTGATTTTACCCGCAGTAAAACAACCTCTCCCGATTAACAAGAAAGTACCATATATTGACATGGTTGTCAAGAAAAGCACAACATATAGTTAGTCGCAAAAAAGTTGGATTTTTCTCTTGACGTCTACCATTTAGATTTTTTTGGGGTTTGCGAGAACAAAAAACTGGAACCGCCTATAAACCCTTCACGATTTAATGTTCCCCATTTTTTAACAACCTCTTTTTAGGATATCGCACGGTTTGTAGGTCGCGTGTAGCCCCTCACATTACGTGGCCTAAACAATAATAGCGAAACCAGGAAACAGCGACCTCTAATATTTATGCAACATCTTTTCTACCTCTCCAACTAATTATTAGCCAGATTATCAGTAACTATTCTTCCTATTTTTATAAATGAAAAATTTTTACCGTCTTTTAAACACCTATATCTTCATTCCAAAGCGAGGGATTGTTTTTAATAAAATCTTTCATAAGAGAGACACATGTTTCATCCTGCAAAACTTCAATTTGCACTCCTCTTGAAGCAAGAAGCGCTTCTTCTCCCATAAACGTTTTGTTTTCTCCGATTACAACATGCAAAATGCCATAAAGAAGCACGGCACCTGAACACATTGGGCAGGGTGAAAGTGTAGTATATAATGTGCTTTCCTTATATACACTAGCCGGTTGACGACCGGCATTTTCTAAAGCAGACATTTCGGCGTGTAAAATAGCGCTCGCTTTTTGAATTCTCTGATTATGCCCTTTCCCAATTATTTTGTTTTTATGCACAAGAACTGATCCGATAGGAATACCGCCTTCTTTTAATCCTTTTTTTGCTTCTTCTACTGCGGCTTTAAAATAATAATCCATAATAAATCAATCCTTCAAATTTGAAAAATATTTAGTCGCCTTTGGTCTGTATAAGAAAAATGCAATTATCGCAAAAATTACCACGCTAGGAATCATCGCCATTTTTCTTGGCGAAGTCGCAAATCCTACTAAAAATGAGCATATTCCCCAAACGATATACAAAATCCGAGCCCATCCGCATCTTTTAAGCATACCTATACCGCTGAGAATTGTTACAGCTAATGAGACATACATCATGGCATATTGCAAAGAAAGAGGCATTTGACTTTGTTGAATCATAAGTTCTTTAACCATAGGATTATTTAAAAACGTCAACGCTGTCCATACAGAAATCGCGCCGATAACAATTAAAAACCAAGCAATAATTGTTATTGATGTTGGTCTTTTTTCCATTTTTACCCTCCTTATTGTTTTTGAAAATTTAAAACCACTATAATAATCAGGCTACCTGACTCCTGGTTTCTTATTTCTTAAAAAATTTCTTAGCAGAATGTGTGGCCTGTCCTATCTTTCTTTTTCCCCTTACAGTTACATATCTAAATGCTGTATATGGAAAGTTTACCATCTGCCGAAGGCCACCTATGGTGGTAAAATTATACATCCCTTTTCTGGTTTCAGCTATAAGCTCGTCGAACACTATCTTACTTTTGACCTCCCCCTCTTCCCTGACCATAGCCAATCTGTGCATCGAATAAAGCCCAATAAGAAAAGCGCACGCAAAAAAGAAATCCCAGGACTGGAAATTCAGCGTCTCTACAGAAATTACTTTATGCGGTCCGGTCCATTTCAATGTCCATGAAAGCTGGTATTTGGTAAAAACATCAGCTAATTTACCGCCAAGAATAGGAGAGATACCAGCGGCTAATGAATTAATAAAATTATTAACCGTCAAAAATGCCGTCGCTTTGCCTTGTGGTGCTAATTTAAATCCAATATTTCCCGCTCCAAGATTTATTCCGGCAGTAGACATTCCCATAAAAATATGTATGAGCACAACCAAAGGCACGGTTAACATGTGTCTATCAGGCAGTGTAGTAAAAGTCCACGCCAATATGGAAAAAAGGAAAAGTGGCCCACTTACCTGTAGTACTGATTTATTTGAAAACCTGTCGGTAACCCTGCCCCATACGCGAAGAAACACAAGATGTGTGACCTGACTTACTACAGAAAGCCCTATGATAAATGACATGGAAAAATCTAGTCTTTTGATCATGTATACAGTAAAAAAAGGACTTGCAAGATTGACAGCAAATGTCCAAGCTCCTGAAAAAGCCATGAGCTTTCTGAAATTTTCATCTTTAAAGGGCACTCGTAATATCCCGAAAAAACCTATTTTCTTTTCCGGAATACTCATCCGCGGTTCCGGGATTGTAGAAAGAAAATACACACCTATAATGCCGGCAATAAACCCTAAAACAAATAAAATAGAATAACCATATATCTCCTGCTGTGGGAAAAACTTTTTCCATTGATCAATATATACCGCGCACATAAGGCTTAGAACTATACCCAGTATCGTAGAAACTATCATCCTTTTTGAAAAAAATCTCCCCAATCTATCTTGCGGCAGAAGATCTCTTAACCACGGATTCCAAGCAGTTCCGGATACGGCGCCAAAAACCGAGTGAAGCGCAAGCCCGACAACGAGAACCTTTATTCCAATTGATACTGGAAATAAAAACGGAATTCCTGCGACCAAGAGCCAGAACACCCTGCTAACAAAAGATGTTGAAACAACTATCGCCTTTCTATTTTTTATTTTCTCTACAAGATAAATTGACGGTATTTGAATTAGAGCCATAAGAGGCGCAATAGCCGCTAAAAGCCCTATTATATAATTTGACGCTCCAAGCTTTAACGCGTACGCCGTAAGAAAAACCCCGCCCGTAAAAATTCCCATCGCGGTCGAAGCTAACCCGTCATTTATGACAGCTTTCATACCTCGTTGCACATCTTCTTCAGTCAGATTGTCTTTTACTTTAAACATCATGATTGTTTTCTTAAATAGACCCCTATTTGTTCGTCAATGACATTAGTATTTAGCGCATAACTTCTTTATTTGTATTGTGTAATGACATTGCCAACTACTAATTTGATACTAAATACCAAATTCGTCATTCGGGCGATATATAAACCTTTTGCCTTGCTTATTTTTAAGCAAAATACCCTTAACATGCAAATCCTCAAGATCCTGGCGTGCTGTTTCATAGACTACCTTAAACCAATCCTGATATTTTTTAATGGTAATTATGCATTGATCCATAACAAAAAATTTCTGAATGAATTTTTCTTGCCGTTGGTTCAAGAGAATGCTGTCCCTTTTGCATATGACCCGGAATAGCTCCCTTTTCTTAAATACTGCCCAGCCCAACGCTTCGCGACCTGATACACAGAATTCCCAGCGCTTGACGCTGAAGTTCCTTCTCCGATAACAACTCGATATCTAGCAATCAAATTAGTTAAATATTCATCCGCAGTCATTTAACACTTCTCTTTTCTGTTCTTCCCTTAAGCTATTTTATACTTACTTAAACAACGATAGATACTCTGACAGAGCAAACAATCTATTTCTTGAAAAGCCTGTCACTTCTTTTAAAAACCCGACTCTCTGAAAATCCGCTATCAGTCTTCCTCCAGCGGCAAAGCCCACTCCTAAGTGTTCTGAAACCTGACCAATCGAAACGATTGGATGCGAAAAAAGAAACAAAAGCAGTCTTTGCGCTGGCTTGGCTTTTCTTCCCATAGTTATAATTTTGTCATCGTATTGTTTTCTGAGTCTAACAATAGCTTCTAAAGTTTCCTTTCCATTCTTAGCTGTATCAATGACTCCAGAAAGAAAAAACTTTACCCACTGGTCAAGATCATTTGAAGCCCTTACCACACTCAATGAATCATAATATGACCCTTTATTTCTTTCAAAAAAATCTGAAAGATAAAGACAAGGTTTATTGAGTATACCCATATCAACTAATTGCAAAGTTATAAGAAGCCGTCCTGTCCTG
>JAHIZQ010000023.1 GCA_018814505.1 Candidatus Omnitrophota bacterium | reverse complement strand
CTGTAATACTGTTTACCGACTGCCCTGAACTCTCCGTAAAAATCGATCCTTTAATCACATTCTCAATGCTGATGGAACTCGCGCCTTGAGTATCATACCCAAAGGTCGGGTCAACAATAACCGGGTAAGCCGCGTCATTCAACCAGTTTTGGTCAATGGTAATTGTTAATGTGCCTCTTTTTGACTGCTTGCCTCCGCCCTTAACCGCAAGGCTTCCCCAAACCCAATCACCGTTCGCGTCAATAATTTTTGGCCGATATATGTGAAACGCCTTACCGGCTTTGTAATCGCCGCCTTTTTTACTCTCGTGATAAACGGCGTAAGACCCTACAACTTCTTCCGGCCGTAACGCGCCTTGCGCTACTTCTTCCGCGGTAAGAGGCGCCTGGTAATAAAATTCCAGGCCTTCGGTTTCTATGGGCATGCTGATTACATTTGAATCGGGAATGGCTTTTAAAATCACTTCAAACTCGAACCCTCCATTCTCATTAATAACAAATGCGGATCCAAGTTCTTCGCGGTCTTTCTTGTAAAAATGACCGCCCACTCTGGATGAGTCCCACTCTATCTTCGCGCCTTGACGTTCCACGCTTTCCTCTTTTCTCGCGGTACGAGGCAATTCCACACTTATTGAACTTTCTTCACCCCAACGTTTTATTTTGACATGCGGCCGAAACTCCTTTGTGTCAAAGTCGCCTACTTCAACTTCGTCTTCACCAAACTTAATTTTATATCGTTTTCTAAGGTTGTATTTTTCTTTCTGCGTCTCTTCTTCTATAGTTGTCGTTCCTTCCGCGCCGGCACTCGCGCCGCCCGTAGCCTCTGCACCACTAGCGTTAATCACGCCTGTATAACCTTTTCTGTCTTTCTCCGTGTAAACGTAAACTCGGCCGCCCGCGCCGCCGCCGCCCGCATATCTTGACCCTACGCCGCCAACGCCGCCAACGGCTGTAATATTGCCGTCACCTTTAAAAGTTCCCGTGCTTATCCAGATGCTCCCGCCCGCGCCGCCGCCCGCGCCTGAAACTCCATCATTCGCGCCGCTCGCGCCATTAGCGGTAATCTTTCCATCTACGGTAGTTGTCCCTGGAATTATAAACCGTACCGCGCCGCCGCCTGCGCCGCCTACGGCTGTACCGCCGCCGCCGCCGGACCCTAACTCGACCGGATTAGAAGCTGAACCATACTCCGCGCCGCCGGATCCAACATTCTTCTCACCGTCACCGCCCGCACCGCCGTAACCTGCGCCGCCAGCGCCTGATTTTTTCCCGCCAGCCAGGCCTTTCCCCAAACCCGAACCGGCAAACCCCGGGTCTCCTCCGGATAAACCTTTGCCATCCATCGAAATACAAGCGTCTTCCTCGACAACTAAATTCGTCGCGGAAACCATTAGTGCGACGCCCGCAACCCGAGAATCAATTGTAAGCGTCACGCCGCTTTGAATTGTAAGCGTTCCTAAAATTTCTGCATTAGAAGTCCATGTTGCGTCTTGCGTTATGGTAACATTGGTTGGATTGGCAAACCCGGTAGAGGACCTCTCTTCCTTGAAAAACAACGAACACGACATGAGTACCACGATTAGTACAAGCATTGCAACGGTGACGCCAATGGTTATCTTACCCTTTGAACTTAGACCTTTGACGGATTTTTTTTCTACGTTGGTATTCATAAGTTTTACCTCATGCCTATTTTTCTCAATTTGTTTTTTTGACCGGTCCAGTAAAAATTTTTTATCAAAAAAAAGCCCGGGAAACTTACTCCCGGGCGCAATTTATTTTTTTCGGCGGCCTGACAATCCTCAAACGCTCCGTAGGACTCTAGGCTTTGCGCCCTTACATTACTGTAAGTTTGCCTTTCTCGACTTATGTAAAGAACTTCGTGACTACACCTTAAGTATACACTATGACGTGAAGCCCGGCAAGTGCCAGGCACTTTAGCTTCAAACTGTTCTTTTCCGGTACACTTTTTCATAAACCCTTTTTCATCTTTGTTTGACTTAAGTATAGTCAAAACTTAGATCTGACCAAAGTCTAACTCTGAGTTTTGTTGTAAAACCAAAAAATGAATAACTTGTTTAAAAAAAATACCTTATGTCAAATTCTGCTATCAAGATTCGTATTGTTTTTTGTTCTATTACTCCTGATTCTTTGTGTAACAGTTGTTAACACTATGCGTAATTTTATCCCTTGTGAAATAACACCATTTAGGAAAAATTGTAGCGACAACTTTTTCTATCTTTTTTATTTTTAACCTTACTCCTCACCACATCACGCTACTTCCTCTTTGGCAACAAAGAAGAACACATACACCTCCCCTTTTTTTTGTAAAAAGGGGTACTCTCTTCAAACGTGATCATTTAGCAAATAAGAATAGCTGTACAAACCCCCTTTGCAAAAGGGGGCTGGGGGATTTTTAAACTAAAAGAAATCCCTCTTAATCTCCCTTTTTCAAAGAGAGAGATTTATGTTTGTTCCAATTTGCTAAAGGTATACCTTCAAACTCTCCCCCTTTGCAAAAGGGGGACAAAGGGGGATTTTACCCCCTCTCTAAATTCCTATTCATTTCACTTTTCCAGAGATAGAAAATGACGTTTGTTTTACCTTTTTTTTGGTTCTATAGGACGTACTATTATATATGTAGGAAAGTTTACACTATGTTTTTTGCCCTGACAAGTGCCTGGCACTTTTTAGTGTCCACTGACAAGAAAAATAATGCCCAACCCAAGAAAACATAAAAAAAGCAGGAATTTTGCTATTGCCACATTGGCTTTAGCAAAACGCACAAATTGGTAGGAATTGGAGCTTATAAAGAAAAATACAAAAAACACTATGACAAGCGGTAAAATGAACGCGACGTTATACAGGCACAAAAGCCCTATTGCCGCAGAGTTTAACTGGCCAATTCTTGAAATATACATTATGGTCGGTAAATATATTTGTCCCGTACAGGTTAGCTCTGTGATAGACACGATAAAAGCGGTAAACACAATAGCCCCAGCGATATGCTTTAATCTAACGTTTTTTGAAATTATGCCTGCTATCCGTTTTTTTTGATTTTGAGAAAGCTGAAGAATTATTTTATTTTGCCGGTTCAGGCAATAATTTATGCAATCCATTAAAGAAAGATATGCCAGTACAAATAAGGCTATTCCCGCTCCAAAATAAATAAAACGCCCTATTTTTTTCATAAACAAAAAACCGGTTATTTTGAGAACTCCTACACCGATTAAAAAATATGTCAAAAAAGTCACCAAAATAAATAATAATCCTACAATTAAGACCGTTATTTTTTTCTTTCTGACTACAAATAAAGAGGTTACAAAAAATATTATCACACTGAATGCGCAAGGATTGATTCCGTCTATAAGCCCCGCAATAGCGACGGGCACAGCTTTGAAACTTTTAAATCTTTGGGAGACTCTATTTTTCAACGTTTTGCTGTCAGTTTTTTTAAATTCATCAAATAAAACTTGCCCGGGGGGCTCCTTACTGGTTTCATATTCCTGAATAGCTCTCTCGATTCCGGGATAATATTGATCTCTTTCCTGAAAATACTGCGTTCCTATTACAACCGCTGGAGTTTTTAAGATTTTGTCTTCAGGGATGCTTAGTTTTGCGCCTAGATATTCATAAAAAAGCACTGATTCAGTGTCTTCAATATACAACGTTTTAACTAGTAAATTGGAATATTTTTGGGTAAGCTCTCCAAGATATTTTTCTAAGCGCCGGCATTTGGCGCAGTATGCTTTTGTT
>JAHIZQ010000178.1 GCA_018814505.1 Candidatus Omnitrophota bacterium | reverse complement strand
GCTTTCGAAACATGCAGATTAAAAGTGTGCATACAAAAACTTTTCAGGAAGAAGTTCATCGGAGACATCGAATTAAAAGAAGAGCAACATAAAAATGGAGGCATATAATTATGGATTGGGGAATGCAAAATAGATTAAGTCAGCTTTTTGGCCAGGATGGTAATTGTTTTTTTCTGCCTATAGATCACGGATATTTTCAAGGACCCACGCGGTGTTTAGAAAAACCGGCTGAAACGATTAGGCCGCTTCTTGAATATTGTGACGCGCTTTTTGTTACGAGAGGTGTTCTCAGGGCGTGTATTGAACCCGCGCAGAGTAAACCTATCATTTTAAGGGTGTCTGGAGGCACAAGTGTGGTTGGAAAAGATCTTGCCAATGAAGTTTTAACAACTTCAATAGAAGAGGTTTTGAGGCTTAATGCTAGTGCTGTTGGTGTTTCCGTTTTTATCGGGAGCGCTTACGAAAAAGAAACTTTAAAAAACCTATCAAAAATAGTGAATGTTTGTGAAAATTATGGAATTCCTGTAATGGCTGTTACTGCTGTGGGAAAAGAAATGGAAAAAAGAGAGGCAAGGTACCTCGCGTTATGTTGCCGGATAGCCGCGGAATTAGGCGCGCGTGTTGTAAAAACATATTGGTGTGAAAAAGATTTTGATAAAGTTATAAACGGATGTCCTGTTCCGGTTGTTATGGCTGGTGGCCCAAAATGTGAAACTGAACGTGAAGTTTTTGAATTTGTTTATGACGGCATGCAAAAGGGAGCCCGAGGCATAAATCTCGGGAGGAATGTGTGGCAAAGCCCTGATCCTAGGGGCGTAGCGGCAGGTCTTAACGCTATTGTGCACAAAGGGGCAACGGTTAGCCAGGCGCAGGAATTGTTTGAAGAAGTAAAAAATAGTAAACAATCAGTTAAAATTTAGGAGCGGTTTTGTTATGGAAATTAGTAATATGAGGACAGCGAAATACTATAATAACAGAGATATTCAGATTGAAGAAGTTCCGGTGCCTGAAATCAGTGAGGACGAAATATTGATAAAAGTTATTGCAAGCGGTATTTGTGGCAGTGATGTTATGGAATGGTATCGCATTAAAAAGGCGCCGTTAGTTTTAGGTCATGAAATAGCGGGAGATATAATAAAAATAGGCAAAAATGTAAAAAAATACAAACTTGGAGACAGAGTTTTTGTTTCGCATCATGTGCCGTGTAATACCTGTTATTATTGCTTGAGAGGGGAGCATACAGCGTGTGATACACTGCATAATACTAATTTTGATCCCGGAGGGTTCGCTGAATATGTGAGAATTCCAAGTATAAATGTTGATAGGGGGATTTTTCTGCTACCAGACGAAGTTTCATACGAAGAAGCAGTTTTTATTGAACCGCTTGCTTGTGTCGTACGCGCGCATAGAATCGCACAAATGTCTCCGGGGAAAAGTGTTCTAGTATTGGGTAGCGGGATTTCAGGGATATTGCATATTTCTTTAGCTAAAGCAACAGGCGCAGGATGCATTACAGCGACGGATATTAATGAAAACCGCTTAAAATTGGCGCGCCATTTTGGAGCGGAAACAATTATTTCTGCTAATGAAGATATTCCCTATGGTGTGCGCCAGGCAAATAACGGAAGGCTTGCTGATTTAGTGGTAGTTTGTACAGGGGCTATATCGGCATTTGTGCAAGCTTTACAATCAGTTGAAAGAGGCGGAACGGTACTCTTTTTCGCGCCGACGGATCCTGGAGTAAGTTTACCCGTTCCGGTTAATGATTTTTGGCGCAATAGCATCAAATTAGTGCCTTCGTATGGAAACAGCCCGTTAGACGCGGATATTGCTATTGCGTTAATTAAAGCTAAGAGGCTTCCAATAAAAGAAATGATAACCCATAGACTGCCTTTGCAGGACATTGGATTAGGTTTTAAGTTAGTTTCAGAGGGGAATGAGTCCATAAAAGTTGTGATAGAGCCGAACGGGTGATTGCTCTATTAAGGTATCTTTGCTTGGAAGCATTATTTGTGTAGCCGAATGCCGATTATTGAGTCACGCAGTGCAATGGAGGGTAAATGTTAGAGTGGGAGGCACTAATATATTGACTATAAGCTAAGATTGATATACAATTGACACAAAAATTAGCTATAATCGCGTAGTTAAATATGTGCGAAATTGTGTGGATATGGATTAAGATTTTAAAAACGTAAATTGTGAAGGATGAAATGACAGAGAATAAACTAAAAATCGGTATTCCAAAGGGTAGTTTACAGGATGCGACCATAAGATTGTTCGAAAAAGCCGGCTACAAGATAAAAGCGTCAGCACGGTCGTATTTTCCGGATATAAATGATGACAATATAGAGGTTATATTGTTTCGTGCGCAAGAAATGTCTCGCTATGTTGAAAGCGGGATAATCGATTGCGGGATAACAGGCAATGACTGGATAGAAGAGAATTCGTCCAAAGTTGAAAGAGTTGCAGAACTTGTGTATGCTAAGCAAAGCATGAAACCCGTAAAATGGGTTCTTGCGGTGTCTAATTCGTCAAAGATAAAAAGTGTTAAAGATTTAGTAGACAAAAGAATAGCTACAGAATTAGTAAATGTTACCAAAAAATATCTTAAGAAAAAAGGGGTTTCCGCGGAAGTTGAGTTTAGCTGGGGAGCGACAGAAGTAAAGCCAAAAATGGGAATAGACGCTATTGTTGAAGTTACGGAAACGGGGCGCAGTCTGAGAGCTAATGATTTGAAAATTATTGATACGGTATGTGAATCGACAACTCAGTTTATAGTTAATAAAACTGCCTGGAAAAATGCCTGGAAAAAAGAAAAAATAGAACGTATAACTTTACTTTTGCGCGGGGCAATACTTGCCGAAGGTAAAGTAGGGCTTAAAATGAATGCCCGTAAAAATGATGTGGAAAAAATAATAAAAATTTTACCGTCAATGAAAGCGCCCACAATTTCCAGGCTTTTTGATGAAAATTGGGTTGACATCGAAACTGTTATAGACGAAGAAGATGTAAAACAATTGATCCCTAAGCTTCAGAAAGCCGGCGCGCAAGGATTCATAGAATATCCATTAAACAAGGTTATTTACTGAAACATAAATACAATGGTGAGAATAAGGTGTTAATAGCGGTGGTATGGCAAAATATAAATCTGTACAGTAGTATTAACTATCTACCATTCACTATTAGAGGAGGTGTCAAAAAGGTATGCCCTGTGGGAAAAAAAGAAAAATAAAAAAAGTAAAAAGGCACAAACGCAAAAAAAGAATGCGCCGTGATCGACACAAGAAAAGGAAAGTATAACGGTAATGGGAACCGTAAAAGTTGCCGTTATATTTTTTCTTTTAAGTTGTTCTTTTACAAAAGTAGCTTTTACCGCGGAGTTCATCATCGATAAAACAAGAGTGGCGGATAGTCAGATTAGGGAGACTTCAACCGCGCTTGCTTATTATGTTACAGGAGCTATTTACGATAATTTTGGCGAAACCGAAAACGCTATTAAAGAGTATGGCAAAGTCTTGAAGTTTAAAGGCGATGTGGCCGAAGTTTATTTGAAATTAGGGTCTGATTTTCTGTTTTTGGGCAAACTTGATGAGGCTGTCAGTATGCTGACAAAAGCGCGTGAACTGGATCCGGAAAATGTTAAATCCTATCTTCTTTTAGCCGTTATTTATACCGCTAAAGGCGACTTTCAAATAGCACAAACCCAGCACGAAATGGCGCTTAAATATGATCCTGAAAATTTAGAAGTGCTGACATTTTTGTCTGATCTTTTTGTTGTTCAGCAAAAGTTTGATAAAGCGGCGGAACTGTATGAAAAAATAATAGAAAAACGTCAAGATGAAGCTTTTCTGTATTTTTATTTGGGCGTTATCTATAGTAAGCTGAATCTTTTGGATAAAGCCGAACGGAACCTTGAAAAAGCTATAGAAATGAATCAGGATTATGTTGAAGCGCAGATGGTTCTGGGGTTTATTTATGAAATTGACGCAAAATATGCTGAGGCAATAAAGCAGTACCAAAAAGTAATAACGCTAGACTCCGCGAATAGGGAAGCGCACGTAAGATTGGGACAGTTGTATCATCGTTTATGTGAAACCGATAAAGCAATAGAACAAAATAAAGTTTTAATGCGCCTAGAAAAAGTTTCGCCGGAACCATATTTACGCAATTTTGGAATTTATATGTCCGAAAAAAAATATGATGAGGCTGAATCTGTTTTGCAAGAAGCCTTAACGAACGGACTTTCATTAGGAGTTGTATACGCCGGGTTAGGTTATTTGGAAACTATGCGGGGTGATTACGGGAAAGCGGTTGGCTTTTATAATAAAGCCATAGAGAAAGATCCGCAAAAAGATACATACCTGTTTTATCTGGCTGTGGCTAAAGACCATGATAACAAAAGACCCCAGGCAATAGAAATTTTAGAAAACATTGTTTCCAGGAATGGAAATCTCCCGGAAGTTTTTAATTATTTGGGATACGTTTACGCGGAAGAAGGAAAGAACTTAGATCGCGCCGTAGAACTTTTGGAAAAAGCGGTTTTAATGAAACCGGAAAACGGAGCCTATCTTGATAGCTTGGGATGGGCGTATTATAAAAAAGGGTTATTTAAAAAAGCGATATCTTACTTGGAAAAAGCCGTTAAACTTGTGTCCCAAGACGAGGTTATAAGAGAACATCTTGGGGATGCTTATTCCGCTAACGGAGAGTTTGAAAAAGCCGTGAACGAGTGGACCAAAGCAGGGGAGATAAACCCGAAAAACAAAATAGTTTATGAAAAGATAAAAAATGTAAAACGTTAAATTAAACGGAAAGAGGCAAATGGAAAAGCTCACTGATATTAAGCAAAAGGCACTGAAAGCAATACAAATCAGGAGAGATATTTTAATAATGCTGGAAAAAGCCGGGAGCGGGCATACTGGCGGATCTTTATCCATTGTTGAGATATTAGTTGCCTTATATTACGGGAATATGAATATAAATCCTAAAAAAAGTAATTGGCGAGAACGGGATAAATTTATTTTATCAAAAGGGCATGGATGTCCCGCGTTATATGCTGTTCTGGCGGACATTGGTTTTTTCCCGAAAGAGGAACTTAGGACATTGCGAAAACTTGGATCGAGGCTTCAAGGGCATCCGCAATTAGGGCTTCCGGGCATAGAAATATCTAGCGGTTCTCTTGGCCAGGGTCTTTCAGTTTCGATAGGATTCGCGCTTGCCGATAGGATGGATGGAACCCTTTCAAAAGTGTATTGCTTAATGGGGGATGGTGAAACAAACGAAGGCCAGGTATGGGAAGCCGCGATGACTGCGGCGCATTATAAACTTGACAGTCTTTGCGGTATAATTGATTTCAACAAGT
Source organism: Candidatus Omnitrophota bacterium (assembly GCA_018814505.1). Classification (GTDB taxonomy): domain Bacteria; phylum Omnitrophota; class Gorgyraeia; order Tantalellales; family Tantalellaceae; genus JBDRNE01. The sequence continues at coordinate 2,627 of JAHIZQ010000178.1, read as the reverse complement.
TGCAGATAGACGGGTTTTGTTGTGAAGTTATGGATTTGGGGGAGTATAAGAAAAAATGGGAGACTTTTGGATGGTATACGGTTGAAGTAGATGGGCATGATCTTAATGAACTGGACAAAGCCATTAAAGAGACAAAGAAGATCAAAGGGAAGCCGCAAATGATAATCGCGCATACAGTAAAAGGCAAAGGGGTTTCCTTTATAGAGAATAAAGCTGGGTGGCATGGTGTCGCGCCAAAACCAGAAGAACTGGAAAAAGCTTTGAAAGAACTTGACATAGCAGAAAAACAGTTGGCCGGCTAGTAAGTTATCCGGTATAACGGGTGACTATACGCGCCTCGGGTTTTAACCAGTAGCAGTAAAACGGATATAATTAAGGAGATGCTATGATTGTAAGAAGACTGAAAATGTATGTTAGGCAGTATAAGACAATGATTATAGTTGTATTCATTGTTATTATTTTGCTTATTCTCTCGGTTATTGGATTAATGTCGCTGGAATCTTTTTACAGAAAGATGACCCTTGCGACAATGCCGGTACAGTTTATTATGGCAGGTATCCATGCTGGAATATTTGTGTTTATGTATTTAACTTTCATGAGGGGTGGGTTCGCGAAGCTGGATAAAGCTCCGATAAAAGGAAAAGATATTTCCATTACATGGAAAGATGTTATAGGAATGCATGATGCAAAACAAGAGTCGGGGGAAATAGTCCAGCTTATACGGGACAGAGCCGCTGTACAGAAAATGGGTGGGAATGTTATTAAAGGTCTTCTCATGCTGGGGCCTCCCGGATGCGGAAAAACTTATTTAGCGAAAGCTATAGCCACGGAAGCAAATATGCCTTTTATTTCGATGTCTGGCAGTGAATTCGTGGAAGTTTTTGTGGGAGTCGGCGCTTCGCGTGTGAGAAAACTCTTTAAAAAAGCGCGTGATTTAGCTTATGGATACGGCGGCTGTATTATTTTCATCGATGAAATAGACGCGATAGGGAGATCTCGGACGTTTAGTTTTATGGGTGGGCAGGAGACCAATAGTACGCTTAATCAGGTTCTTGCTGAAATGGATGGGTTAAAAGGAAAAGAAGATAACATTGTCGTTATTGGTGCAACTAACGCTTCGGAACATCATCTGGACCAGGCGCTTTTAAGGCCCGGAAGATTTGATCGCAAAATAATGATAACGAAACCGTCGCAGGAAGACAGAGAAGAACTTTTCAAATTTTATTTAAACAAAGTGAAAGCCGAAACGGGACTTAATTTGGGGCGATTGGCGCGTCGGGCTGTAGGAAAAAGCCCCGCGGACATAGCAAATATTGTTAAAGAATCCGCTTTGATCGCGTCAAGGCACAAGAAACGCGAAATTGGTCTTAAAGAAATAAGCGAAGCGTTTGAAAGAGTAGATTTGGGAATAAAGTACCGTCTTACTGTGACTCCAAAAGAAAAAGAAATGACCGCTTACCATGAGTCGGGACATTTAATAACAACGTTTTTAAAAGCGCCGTCAAAAAGTGTTTTTAAAGCGAGTATTATTCCCCGAAAAGGAGCGTTGGGAGTTGTCTGGTCTCCTGAAAAAGAAGAGTTACATTCGCATAGTAAAGAACATTTGAGTTCGGATGTAATGATTTCTTTAGGTGGGTATGCCGCCGAAAAAATTAAGTATGGGACAACCACCAGCGGAGTAAGTTCTGATTTTCAGAAAGCGATGCAGATAGCTCATAGCATGGTGTGGCAGTTGGGTATGGGGGAATCCGGGTTGATAGGGGATTATACTGTTATCCCAAAAGAACAGCTTTCAGAAGAGGTTAGAACCGTTATGAATAAAGACACTAACGCGATTATTAGCAAGTGTCTAAAAGAGATTGAGGAAATGCTGATAGAAAAGCGCGCTATTTTAGACAGGTTTGCAGAAGAACTTTTAAAAAGAGAAGAACTTGAATATGACGAAATCATAGCGATTTTTGCTGAATATGGCGAAAAAGAAACTAGGGCGGAGAGCGAAACTACTTCTGAAGAAGAAAAAAGGTGGGATAGCAGTGCTTAATAAAGCAAGATATCTTGCGGTTGTATTCGTGGCATGTGGCCTCGCGGTAGGGGCAACAGGGTGTGTGCCTTCTTTTCCCAAAGAAAAATTACCGTCCGCAGTAAGTTCCATATGCAAGACAGAATATAATATGGATGTTGACGTGACAGTTTTGGGGAAAACAATGGGTATATACTATCCTATGAAAGGGCTTCTAGACGCGGGGTTAAGCGTCAGTTCGGAAGCCTGGGACAGTATCAGTAACCTTCTTTTAATCGCGTCACGGGTAGTTTTAAGCACAGATGCGGATATAGATTTTTATTGTGTAATTACACAAGACGCGCGGTTTCCAGAACTCCAGGTTGCAATAATAAAATATGTTGAAGACGTTAAACGTGGCATGTACCAGGACATTTCAAGAGATGAATCTTTTAAAAGGACACTCTTTACTATTAACCTTACACCGCAGGCGAAAAAGGAAAGATCTATTGAAACGGTTCTTAAAAGTTTCGGTGTTGAAGAAGAAGCACAGCAGAGTGTTTTAGAAGAATTTTTCAGAAGCCCGCCGACCAAGCTTACGGATATAGGGTATTGGCGTGGTAAATTT
>JAHIZQ010000177.1 GCA_018814505.1 Candidatus Omnitrophota bacterium | reverse complement strand
TTTTATGAAATGTTTTTTGACGATGCCGTTAAAGCAACAAAAATTTTACATATCACTTTGACCGCACGGGGGAATTCCGGTGGCAAAAAGATTCCAATGTGCGGCGTGCCTTATCATGCCGCCGATAATTATATCGCGCGTCTTATTCGTAGTGGCAACAAAGTTGCTATTTGTGAACAAATGGAAGCGCCTTCGGCGGGCAAAAAGATCGTTAAGCGTGAAATCACCAAAATAATAACGCCAGGTACTTTTATAGCGGATGATTTTTTAGACAATGCCGTTAATAATTATATCCTCTCTTTAAATGTTTCCGACAAAAAATTTGGATTAGCGTATGCGGATATTTCAACAGGGGAGTTTCATGTAACAGAACTTGATAGTAGAGAATCTCTTTTTGCAGAGTTGTATAAAATCTCTTCCGCAGAATGTTTAATTCCTGAAAGTTTTTCTAAAGACAAAATTTTTAATCAGTTTAAGGATGTAAATCTTGGCGCAATTACCGTAAACGATGATTGGATGTTTGATTATGAATTGTCTCTAAAAGAAATTAAAAACCATTTTCTAGTCCAAAACCTGGATGGGTTTGGTTGTACAGATTTGAATCTTGCCGTTGGCGCGGCAGGTGCGCTGATTAGGTACATAAAACATACCCAAAAATCTCCTTTAAATAATATTCATTCTATTTCCAGTTATAAAATTAGTCAATTTATGACGCTTGATGACAGTTCCTACCGCCATTTAGAACTTTTGCAAAACCAGGATGATCTTTCTTCTCGTGGGACTCTTTTAGAAATTCTTGATATGACAAGAACTTCGATGGGTAAACGACGTCTTAAAAAATGGATATTAAATCCACTTTTGAACGTTAATAAAATAGAAGAAAGACTTAAAGCAGTTCAATTTTTTTATGATAACAGAAGACTTTTAGAAGAGACACGTGAGTTTTTATCAAACGTATATGATATTGAACGCCTTTCAAATAAAATCAGCATGGCAACTGCTAATGCGAGGGATATTGTATCGCTCGCAGGCTCCTTAAAAACTATTGAAGAGCTTAAAGCTAAATTTGAAAAACATATTCCGGATATATTGGAAAAATTAGTTTTGAAATTAGATAATTTTGCGGATATTGTAGAATGGGTAGAAAAATGCCTTATTGAAACTCCTCCAAATACAATTAAAGAAGGTGGTTTGATTAGGCAAGGATATAACTGCGAACTTGATGAGGTGAAGGCTGTGGCGTTAAACGGCAAAGATTGGCTAATTGATCTTCAGAAAAAAGAAATAGAGAAAACCGGGATTAGTTCGCTTAAAGTAGGGTTTAACCGAGTTTTTGGATATTACATTGAGGTAACAAATGCAAAATTAAACGCTGTTCCTGGAAACTATATTCGTAAACAAACGTTGACGAATGCGGAACGATTTATTACCCCGGAACTGAAAGAATGGGAAAGCAAAATTATCGGCGCGGAAGAACGCGCGAAAAACCTGGAATATGAAATATTTTGCGAGTTGAGAAATAAAATAGGCTCGGAGATTAAGCGTTTAAAAGAAACGGCTACTGCCATAGCTGAAATAGATGTTTTGTCATGTTTGGCGGAAAATGCGATTATAAGCGGATATTCTCGTCCTGTGCTGAATGATGGGAATAAAATTAGCATTATACAAGGACGGCATCCTGTGCTTGAGAAAGTACTTAAACATAAAGAATTTGTTCCGAATGATATTTCAATAGATACGGATGACAACCGAATTTTTATTATAACAGGTTCCAATATGGCAGGTAAATCTACTTTTATACGGCAAACAGCGCTTATTGTTATTATGGCTCAAATAGGCAGTTTTGTTCCCGCGCAAAAAGCGGAAATTGGTATTATTGACAGAATTTTTACTAGAGTTGGGGCTTCCGACAGGCTTTATAAGGGGATGAGCACTTTTATGGTAGAAATGCTGGAAACCGCGAATATTTTAAATAACGCTACGGATAAAAGTTTAATTATTCTTGATGAAGTCGGAAGAGGAACAAGCACTTTTGACGGCGTTTCAATCGCGTGGGCAGTTGTTGAATATATTTACAGGAAACTTTTGGGCGCTAAGGCACTCTTTGCGACACATTATCATGAACTTACAGAGCTTTCTCAGATTATGCGCGGAGTAAAAAACTTTCATTTGGCAGTGCAGGAATGGAATGATGAAATAGTTTTTTTGTATAAGATAAAAGAAGGCAGTTCAGATGAGAGTTTTGGTATACATGTAGCCAAGCTTGCTGGTATGCCACAGTTTGTAGTAAAGCGCGCCCGTGAAATTTTAAATAATCTGCAGAAAGATTCATTTATGGGAAATATCCGTCTGCGTTTTTCTGAAAAAGAAAGCCATTTAGAAAAAGTATCACAGTTAGATTTTTTTGAAACTTCAAAGAACGATCATCCGGTTCTAAAAAAGATTTTGGATATTGACGTTAATTCTCTAACTCCGCTTGATGCTCTTAAAAAAATAGCGGAATTAAAAACAGAACTAAAAGAAGAAACTGGCTGATTATTATTTTACAGAGTCGAATGATGTTTAGCAGTTGGTCGAGTTCGTCGCATATAGTACATTGTATAGCATATGTCGCTTGAAGACACAAAACTATATGAGACGAACTATGTGCGACATACGAGAGGATTTTATTATGAAGGACTCCAGAATTAAGATATTAAGTGATGAGGTAATATGCAAAATAGCCGCGGGTGAAGTTGTAGAAAGACCTGCGTCAGTAGTTAAAGAACTTGTTGAAAATTCTATTGATGCCGGATCTTGTAGTATTGAAATTGATATAGAATTGGCAGGGAAGTCTTTAATAAGAGTTGCGGATAACGGAGAAGGGATTCTGTCTGAGGACGTAAAAATAGCGTGTTTGCATCACGCGACAAGCAAAATAAGTGAAATAAACGATTTAGGACGCATAAATACGCTCGGGTTTAGGGGGGAAGCACTTTCGAGTATAAGTTCGGTATCACAAATGGATATTATAACCTGTTCTAAGTCTTCGGAATCAGGAGTATCAGTTTATTTGGAAAGAGGGGAAGTTTTAAAACTTCGTCCCGTGGCAAGAATCCAGGGGACAACAATTGAAGTACGTAATTTATTTTATAATGTGCCAGCTCGGCGTAAATTCCTGAAAAAAGAATCTTCGGAATTATCTGAAATCGTAAATGTGGTTGGAAGATTCATTCTTGCGTATCCAAATATTGAATTTAAGTTAAAACAAGTTAATAGAACCTTGCTTCATGCTCCAAAGGGGATGAATCTAAAAGATAGAATCAAACTTGTGCTTGGCGGTGATATCTCGGATCATATGCAGGAAATTTCAGATACGGATAATGATTGTAAACTGACAGGTTTTGTGAGTAAGCCTTCTACAAGCAGGAAAGACCGGCGTGGGCAAATATTTTTTGTAAACGGTAGATTTGTTAAAAGTAAAACCCTAAGTGACGCGGTTTACGCGGCATATTACAGCCTTTTAGAAAAAGGGCGTTATCCTGCCGCGGTTTTATTTCTAAATGTTTCTTCGGAAAAAATTGACGTGAACGTTCATCCCGCGAAATTGGAAGTAAAATTTGAAGATGAAAACTTCTTAAAGAACTTAGTAAGAACCGCTATAAAGGGTAGTTTTAATCGCCAGGAGTTTTATAAACCGGTTCCTGCAGTGTTTAATAAAGGGTATGAGGAAACTTCCGAAACAAATGAATCTGGCTTTAATCCTGAATGTGCTCCTGAAACTCAGACAGAATTCAGTTATAAATTACGAAACGGGCTTTCGGTACATAAATCGCGCTGGGATAAATTATCACCTGTTACGGCATGGGAAGAACCGATTTTTTCAAGGACAGGTGATATTTTTCAAGTTGGCAAAGGTTATATTGTTCAGGTAAAAGATGACAGCATGAAAATTTTCGACCAACATGCCGCTCATGAACGCGTACTTTTTGAATTTTTCACTAAAGTGGATACCACAAGGCCCGTTGAATCCCAAAAACTTTTGTTTCCGGTAAGGCTTGACGTAACAGCAGAAGAGGCGGTAGTAATGGAAAAAGTTATGCCAAACTTTAGTAGCTTAGGGTTTTCTCTCGAAAATTTTGGTGAAAAATCATTCATTGTGCAAGCTGTCCCGGCAATTTT
>JAHIZQ010000176.1 GCA_018814505.1 Candidatus Omnitrophota bacterium | reverse complement strand
GTTATGACGTACTATTAGAATGAGGGTAAAATAACATGGTTTTTTTAAAAGGTAAAGAAAGGCGTTTGATTGTTGTATCTAACAGGCTTCCTTTTTACAAACATATTGATGAAAATGGTAACGATGTGTGGAAAAAAGGTGCTGGTGGCTTGATTACGGCAATGGAGCCTATTCTGCGTAAAGCGAACGGTGTTTGGTTGGGGTGGGATGGTGTTGTTACATCTGACGTTGCAGAGCAAAAAGTTGATTTAATTAATGTTAGTGAATTTTGCATGCAAGACGAAAATGAAGGCAGTTATAGTATTGCCTGCATAGAATTAACTTCGGAAGAAGTAGATAAATATTATAACGCGTTTTCAAATGGCACGCTATGGGCGCTTTTTCATTATTTTTTTGAAAAAAGTTTTATTGATTATTCTGCATGGAGATCATATTGTAAAGTTAATGAACGTTTCGCTAAAGCAATATGTGAAATCTCGCAAGAAGACGATATAATATGGATTCAGGATTTTCATCTTTTTATGGTACCGTATTATTTGCGTAAGCTCAGGCCTAAACAAGAAATACATTTTTTCCTTCATATTCCGTTTCCGCATATTGATATTTTTTCGATTTTACCTTGGCAAAGACAGATATTAGAGTCGCTTTTATGTTGTGATACTTGTGGAATGCATCACAAACAGTATTTGAGGAATTTTAACGATACGATTATTCATTATATCAGGGAAATGAAAAGTGAAAATAAAATGATCCGAAAAGAGGATATTAAGACCTTTTTTTACGTAAATCCTATTAGCATAGATTTTGATAAGATTGACCGCACATCGCGCCGTCCGGAAGTTATTAAACGAAAAGAAGAGATTTTGCAACAGTCCGGTTGTCCTGATCTTATTCTTGGAGTCGATCGAATTGATTATTCCAAGGGCATAAGGGAAAGGTTGTTGGGACTGGAAATGATGCTGGAAATTTATCCTGAGATGAAAGAACAGTTTTTTTATTATCAGTTGGTAGTGCCCAGTCGGGAAGATGTGACAAGTTATGCGGTGTTAAAGAAAGAAATAGATGAGGTTGTTGGAAGGATTAACGGTCGATTTTCTACTGGTCTTTGGGCGCCGATTCATTACAATTATGGGTTTGTTTCTTTTGAAGAGCTTGTGGCTTTGTATTTAGCCGCGGGAGTTGCTTTAGTGACGCCACTTAGGGATGGGATGAATCTTGTCTGTAAAGAATATATCGCGGCACATTCGGATAACGAAGGAGTTTTAGTGCTTTCAAAGTTTGCGGGTGCGATTGCTGAAATAAAAAATTGTGTTCCGGTTAATCCGTACAGTATTGAAGATATTGCGAACGCAATCTATAATGCATTGCACATGCCGAAACCTATTATGCGGAGTAAAATGTGCAAAATGCGGAGCAATATACGGACACATAATATTGATACCTGGCTTCAGAATTGTTTGTCTAATTTCCAAAGAGCTAAAGACCAAAATACTTGAAATAATGAAAAGTTTAAAAAAAGAGTGGAACAATTTCAAACGGAAAATAAAGTCAAAAGAGATTTATTTGTTTTTAGATCTTGATGGTACGTTATGCCCGCTTAGGCGGCGTATTGACAATGTGGTGTTAAGCGCGGATAAACGAATGGTTTTAGAAAAACTGAATTCGTTGGACAATGTTTCCATAGCTATTGTATCGGGCCGTAAGATTTCTGATTTACAAAAAATAGTAGGCATTAAAAACTTGGTGTATGTGGGCAATCACGGTTTTGAATTGCAGGGGTTCGGGGGGCAAAAAACTGTGACATTTCTGAAAAAGTTCAAGCGTTATGAAAAATTGATGAACAAAATAAAAACAAATCTTGAAAAGACTTTGGAAAAATACAATGGTGTTGTGGTTGAGGATAAAGGCATAACGTTAGGTGTGCATTACAGGCAAATAACACAGAAAATGTTGAAAGAAGTAAAGTGTGTTTTTGAAAATGTAGTAGCACCTTATCGAAATAACGGAAAAGTTCTGATACGTTCGGGTAAAAAAGTATGGGAAGTACGTCCTCCTGTTAACTGGAATAAAGGGCGTATGGTGTCGTGGATCTTTGCGCAGGTGTTAAAAAAACGAAGGATTAATGCCGCGGCGTTTTGTATGGGGGATGATAAAACAGATGAAGATATGTTTAAGGAGTTCAAAGGAAATAGGAAAGTTTGTACAATAAAAATTGGAAAAAAAATAGATCATAGCAATGCAGGGTATTATCTTGAAAATACAACTGAGGTGGCTGATTTTCTTAAAAAATTATACCGTTTTAAGAGTAGAAAGGAGAGTGTGTAGATGTTTGATGATCGAAGCCGAAAATATAAAAACCAGTATGTGCCGCTTGAACCCGTGGATATAAATTTGTATGAGCCATTTGTAGGAAAGGAATTCTTGGATCATATTAAATTTTTGGCAGAACCGCTTAGACGTAAAGTATGGGCGAATGTGAATTCAACGTTTGTAGGTGGTGGTGTTGCTGAAATGTTGCAAAGTATTGTACCTTTCGCGCGCGGGCTTGAAATCGATGCCAGATGGTTTGTTATAGAAGGAAGCGAAGAATTTTTTACCGTGACGAAAAAGTTCCATAATTTGCTTCAGGGTGTGGATCAGGATATTTCGCTTAGAGAGATATTTCACGCGTATTTAGATACCATTGATGAAAATACTAGAAAAGCTAAAGTTGTAGGGCATATGGTTACCATACATGATCCTCAGCCCGCGGCAATGATAATGAATGGTAACATATACGGTCATATTTTTTGGAGATGCCATATTGACACAACGAATGCCAGTCGTAGGATATGGCGTTTTTTAATGCCGTATATTAACCAATATGAGGGGGCTATTTTTTCGAGTAAAGAATATGTTATGAGCAATGTGCAGATTCCCACTTATGAAGTGAACCCTTCAATTGATCCTTTGCGTAAAAAAAATAAGCAGAGAACGAGGAAAGAAGCGTTAAAAATTTTGGATGAGTTGTTTAATAAAAACAATATCGATCCTTCACGTCCTATTGTCGCGGCTGTGTCAAGGTACGACATTCATAAAAACCAGAAAACGATTATTAAAGCGTTTAAACTTTTAGAAAAGAATCTTCCGAAAGAAATAAATCCTGTTCTAGTTTTGGTGGGTAATTCCGCGGCAGATGACCCAGAAGGCATGAAAATGTACCAGGAGATTAGCAGGATGACGGAAGGAGAAAAGGATATACATCTTTTTCTTAATGTTGAAAACAACGATGAAGTGATCGGGGCGTTGTTTAGTGTCGCGGATTGTTTTGTGCATATTTCAACTAAAGAAGGGTTTGGGCTTGTTGTTGCTGAAGCTATGTGGCAGGGCACGCCTGTTGTAGGCAGTAATATCGGTGGTATAAAAAAACAAGTGGTTAGTGGGCATAACGGTTTTTTGGTTGAGCCGTATGAAACAGAAGATGTTGCCAAGGCACTAAGGTCTATACTTGAAGATAAGCTTTTAAGGCATACTTTGGGAACAAACGCCCGGCAGACTGTTCAACAGCATTTTTTGCTTCCTCATATGGTTTTGAAAGAACTGTTACTTATGAGGTATTGCCTTGAAGTCGACAATAAGATTCCGGAATCAAGAATTAATAAATTGACGTATAAAGAGATCACGCAGGCGCTTTATGGTAGGACTGTCTGGCCTTTTTCAACAGATGATCTTAAGAAGCGGATTGAAACGATTTGGGAAGGACTAGAGCAGGAACTTTGAAAGTGTTTTAAATGGAGGTACAAATGGGTAAAGCTCAAAAACCAATAGTTAACGCTATGTTGATTTGTGACCGCATCATTACCGAAGCCGGGACAAATAAAAAAAGTCTGATTGGTATTTTTGAAAATATCAGCGCGTATAAGTTTCCGTGTGTGCATCATTTTCTGGCTGTGTACATTAAATTAACCGATGCGAGAGGCGAATATAAATTTCGGTTAGAACTGGGCGATTTAGAAAATGATGGTATTATTGGGAGAGCCGAGATACCCAAACCCATAAAGGTTGAGAACCCGCTTGCAATACATGACCTTGTTTTTAATTTGGCAGGTATCAAACTTATGCACCAGGGTAAATATGAGTTCAGGATTTTTGCTAACGACGAAGTTTTTGGTCAAAAAACATTTTTGGTAAACCAAATAAAAGAAAACCGCAATGAAGGATAGTTCTTCCATTAGCCGTAGTAAAAATAAACCCGAATTAACTGCTCCCGCGGGAGATTGGGCATCGCTTTACAGTGCGGTTGAATCCGGGGCTGATGCTGTTTATTTTGGAATAAAAGGTATCAACATGAGGCATTCTGCCGATAATTTTGATGTCCTTGAAATTAAGAAGGTAATGAAGGTTCTTCATGAAAACGGGGTTAAAGGGTATCTGGCGCTAAATGTTGTTGTGTATGATAGCGAGATTTCAAAGATAAAACGTATTTTAAAGGAAGCAAAAAAGAGTAAAGTAGACGCGGTGATTCTTTTTGACGCGGCGGTTTTGTCGCTTTCTAAAAACGCGGGATTGAAAATGCATTTGTCGACGCAGGCAAGTGTTTCAAATTTTGAGTCTGTTAAGTTTTTTTCCGCGATTGGAATTAAAAGGATTGTATTGGCGCGAGAATGTACTTTAGAGGGAATACGGGATATTATAAAAAAATGCCGTAAAGAAAAAGTGGATTGTGAAATAGAAACTTTTGTTCACGGCGCTATGTGTGTAAGTATATCCGGCAGGTGTTTTCTTTCACATCAGTCGTTTTTGAAATCAGCTAATAGGGGTGAATGTATTCAGCCGTGCAGGCGTGAATTTATTATTACCGATCGTGACAATGAATGCGATTATGTTTTAGGTGAAAATTATTTGTTAAGCCCAAGGGATCTTTGTACGATGAAGTTTATAGATGTTTTGTTGAAATCCGGGATCAACGCGTTTAAAATTGAAGGCAGGATGCGTTCACCGGAGTATGTAAGAATAGTTACGTCCGCGTATAGGAGAGCAATTGACGCGTTTATGGCCGGTAACCTAACCGAAGATTTAAAAGAAAAATTATTTCAGGAACTAAAATGTGCTTTTAACCGGGGGTTTGAAGAAGGGTTTTATTTCGGGACTCCCGGAGGTTTAGGTGAAACAGCAGAGAGTCTGTATGAAAAAAGTTATGTAGGGGAAGTTATAAAGTTTTACAAAAAAATTAGTGTCGCGGAAATTTCTGTTATGAGCGGTGAGCTAAAAAAAGGCGACAAAATACTTATAACAGGGAAAAGAACGCCAGCAGGTTTTGCAGAAGTAAAGGAAATGGAGATAAAACACAAAAGTGTTGATGTAGTTGGCAAAGGTACTTATGTTGGGATAAAATTGCCGTTTTTGGTTTGTCCGAAGGACAAGGTTTTTTTATGGAGACTGAAAAGCCGTGAGGATTAATTAACGCATATGGCATGGATGTATGATATTTTTATTGGGTGGACAAAGGGGCTTTCAGCAAAGGAAAGCCGTATTGCGGTTTTTGAGAAAATACGCAAGATTCCGTTTGTCGTTGTACCAGAACTTTTTAGGTCAAAAAATAATGTCATGGATATCTTAAAGAAAAATGAAGGCTTTTGTATTTCGAAGCAATATGTTTTAGCGGCAATGTTTCAAAAACTGCAGTTGGATGTCAAATATTACATTTGTTCGTTTAGATGGAAAGACTTGAATGTCGAGTTCCCTGTAAGACTCAAAAACTTTGCGGAACAAGTTCCGGTTACTTATCATTTTGCTTGTAAGGTTTTTTTGAACGAGAAATGGGTCTTTGTCGACGCTACATGGGATTCGGAACTAAAAAAAGTAAACTTTCCGGTTAACGAAAAATGGGACGGTGAAAAGAGTACACGTAACGCGGTCAATCCCATCGAAGAATTTACTTTTGATAGTATCGCGGAACAAGATCTATTTTTCAGCGAAAAAATAATGCAATACAGTTTTTCCGACAAACTGAAACTTTCTAAGTTTTCAAAAATGCTTAATACGTGGCTTGGCGAAGCAAGGCACGCGACTAAACAGGAGGGGTTATGATATATTTGCATACGCATACGTTTTTAAGTGATGGGGAGCTTATTCCCAGTGAACTTGTAAGGCGGGCTCAAGTTGCCGGGCTTACGGCTATTGCGATTACCGATCACGTTGACCATTCGAATATTGACATGGTTCTTCCGGCAATAATAAAAGTGTCAGAAGTGTTGAATAAATATTGGGACATAGTTGTAATTCCGGGTGTTGAAGTTACACATGTGCCAATAGAAGTTTTTCCTGAACTTACGCTTTACGCGAGGAAGATGGGCGCGAAAATAGTTGTGGCGCATGGGGAGTCTTCAGTTGAACCGGTTTTACCTGGAACGAACGCGGCGGCGATTGGCGCGGGTGTCGATATCTTAGCGCATCCGGGGTTGATTCGCGAAGATGTTGCAACTTTAGCCGCGGAAAAAGGTGTATTTTTAGAAATTACGACAAGAAAAGGACATTCTGAAACCAATCAGCATGTCTTTGATATGGCAGTTAAAACTCAGGCAGGAATGGTTTTGAATACGGATACGCATGCGCCTGAAGATATTATATCACCGGAAAAACGAATAGAAGTTTTAAGAAATCTGACAGCTTTGGATGAAGTGATTGAAAACATTTTAAAAAATTCTGAAACTTTGTTACAAAAATTGAAGTCCATCAAAAAATGATACTTCCTTAAAGAGTAGATGCTCAATTATCAGGGGCACAGGAAACTCAAAAAACGTGTTAGAAATCCCAATACAGCTTAAACTCTAGTCTCTTAACAACAATTTATTATTGTTTGTTGCCTTGACTTAAGCAGGGTTTATGCTATACTTCTATCAAAAGTTATATATTGGCGAACAAAAGTTAGGTGAGTGTTTGATTTAATAAAGTACCGTCGAGGCTGTTTCGATTCTGGCAAAGAAGGGAGGGATGAAATAAAAACTAGCCGGAGACCGTCAACAATATGGCGATACGTATATAGAAAAACAAGGGCAAAAAGTTTTGCTCATTTATGATATTTTAAAATGTGTTAATTCATATTTTACCAAGGAGGTAAAATGAAGTTATTGAAAGTTTTATGCGTGATAGCGCTTGTGTTTGCTGTTTCCGCTGTAGCTTACGCTGAAACGCAGAGCGTAAAAATCAGTGGTGACATTGCAATGCGCGGATTTGCGAGAGGCAATTATGATTTGAACAATGACCCAGTTGCAATTGAAACCGGTGTTGTGGGTGCAGATACTGGAGCTATATCGACGGCATGGGCAACATTTCTGCAGAGCACCGCGGAAGTTCAGATTGATGCTGATCTTACTGACAATGTAGGCGGCGTGATTCGTCTCGTTAACCAAAGAGTATGGGGCAACTCAAACTACTTTAGTGAAGCAGGTTCAATGACGGGTTCAATAGAGGCGCCGTTTGGTGACAGGTTTACTTCAATAGCGATCGCTCCGGGTGGAGACGCGTTTGAAGTTGGCGTGGATTTAGCGTATATCGAACTTAAAGAGTTCCTGTACTCACCGCTCACTTTAAAAATCGGTCGTCAGGATCTTTGGTTTGGTAAAGGTTTTATTGTCGGCGCATCACAGTCAGATCCGTCAAGATCCCTTTTCGCGCGTGAATACACAGCTATCAATTCTTTCGACGCGGTTAGAGCAACTTTGGATTACAATCCGTGGACAGTTGACGGTGTGTACGCGAAGATAGCAGAAAATGGTCTTAGAGCAGATGATGATACAAACCTTTGGGGTATAAACATTGGTTATGTGTTTGATCAGTACAATGCTGAAGTTGAAGGTTATAGTTGGTACAAAAACCGCAGATTCTGCGGAAATTCTGCGAGTGCGAATGCGGCAACTTTGATTACAACAGCATATGGGCATGATACGGATGATGTAATTAATTTTGGTGCACGCGGTAGTTTTGATCCGGTAGAGGATTGGACAGTTGCTGTTGAAGGTGCTTATCAGTGTGGTGAATTCCTTGGGTTTAATGGCCAAAAATTTAACAGAAACCGAAGAGGTTTTGCTGTTGATGCTATGGTTGAGTGCCGTTATTTCCAGGAAGACTATGCGTGGCATCCTGTTGGAAGCCTTGAATACATTCTCTATTCCGGACAACATGACATTGGTGACGTAGGTCCTACAACTAATGGCGCTTACAAAGGTTGGGACAGGATGTACAGAGGTAAATTTGACACTGCGATAAGAGAGTTCCAGAATGTATACTACAAAACTTTGCAGGGATCAACGCCGTCTTGTACTAACCAGCATCAGTTGTTGATGAAGGGTACCGTTGAACCTACTGACAGCTTGACTGTAGACGCGACTTATGGTCTTTTCTGGCTTGCTGAAAGGTACAGTTCATCAATCACAAACAAAGATGTTGGAAGTGAACTTGACCTTAACGTAACATGGGACTACACAGAAGACGTATCGTTTAATTTCTTAGCTGGCTGGTTCTTCCCGGGCGAACATTTTCTTGCCGGAAGAAACGATGTAGCGACAGATGTTGTTGGTACAGTTAAATTAAGCTTCTAAGTATTATTAAAGCTTGAACAAAAAGACCGGTTCGTTAACGCGAACCGGTCTTTTTGTTGGTAAAAAAAATTTAAATCCTCGGAAGATGTTAAGCCTTACCCCGATGATGGAGTGAATTTGAAAATTTAGCATTGTAACGTGGGTTAGTGTTATGCTAAACTTTACACCTGCGATGGCTATATAATGCTCTATATGTTGACTTTTGTGTAATCGTCATTAAAATATATAATATTATATCGACTGGTAGATATGCTGATTAGAACAATAAGAGGAGGGGCGTGATGGAAGAAGCTAAGAAAACGAAAGAAAAGGAATCTAAATCAAGTGAAGTTGGGTTTGCTGTTTTATCTTATTTGTGGATATTGTGTCTTATTCCGATTTTAATGAAAAAAGAAGATCCGTTTGTTAAGTT
>JAHIZQ010000022.1 GCA_018814505.1 Candidatus Omnitrophota bacterium | reverse complement strand
TTTAGCCATTTTTTTTCGTCCACTACGATAGAAGAATCCATGTGCCAGTTTTGGCATTTCGCAGTTGTCTGTCCTGAGCTTGTCGAGGGGGAGAGCGAAGTCGAAGGAATGCGGAATCTAGAGTATAAACGGAGGTAAAAATATGAGGAAGTTTGGGGGCAAACCATACGGGGTGTGCGTTAAGTCGTGGCTGGGCTCGGTTCTCGCGGTAAGCGTTTTCATAGGTTGTACATTGTTTAATGCCATGTATGCCCATGCCGGGGCATCTGTTTCAGTAACCGGCGGGACGTGGGCGCTGGGCGCGAAAGGCGCGCAAAGCGAGACCGCCAGCCCGGCAAATCAATGGACAGTAACCGGATCTTCTGACGGGACTGAAGACGTACTTATAAGAGTTACGGAAGGTACAAGTACCTGGACAGCAAGGACAACAGACGATAATAATAACGCGACTGCTAATGAATTTGTTTTAAGAGAAAACGATTCAGCAGGCACGCTTATCAAAGGGATAGACGTAATATTAAAAAGCGAGTTAGCAGTGGATGGTACATATGCATTCGGTTTATGGTTTAAAGCCCCGCCCTCAGGTTCCTCTGAAGGTGAAAAAACCCTAACTGTAACACTAACGGCAACAGGATGGGTGCCACCATGGGCATGTGGAGTCGATCTTACTGTCGCTCACACCGCCGGCGACACAGCGCCTGTAGATAAAACCGTCACTTATGGCACAGTGGAAAGTAGCCTCACCGGAAGCGCGAAATGCTGGATAACGCAAAACCTCGGCGCAAGCCAACAGGCAACGGCCTGGAATGACTCCACTGAGCCCTCTGCCGGCTGGTACTGGCAGTTTAACCGGAAAGCAGGGTGGAAATACGACAGCTCTCTTTATCGCGCTAGTGCGCCTACTTCTTGGGATTCCACAAATGACAACACCTATACGGGTTGGGACCCTGCCAAAGATCCATGTATGTTGCTCTTGGGGGCAGGCTGGCGCCTTCCGACAAATACGGAATGGACAAATGCGGATAATACAGGAGGGTGGACAGATGCCGATAATGTTACAACAGGCACTTATGCTTCAGTTCTAAAACTCCATGCCGCTGGCTTCCTCCACAACAGCAGTGGCGCGTTGCTCAACAGAGGCTCGAACGGCTACTACTGGAGCAGTACTCAGGGCAGCACTACCGTCGGGTGCTTCCTGGCCTTCGGCAGTAGTGATAGCGGCATGTACGACTTCGGCAGTAAGGCGTGCGGCTTTAGTGTGCGTTGCCTCAGCGACTGACAATTTGATTATTTGACAATTTAAAAGTTCCGCGAAGCGGGCGAAAGTTTTTTTGAAAAAATGAAAATTACGGAAATTCAAAAATTGGAAAAAGATAACACCAAGTTTATTAATTTGACAAGAGGAGGTCTGTTTTGTAGAGCTTATGAAACGTCCGCGATGCTTTTTGCGCAAAACCTTAAACAATTTAATGTACAGAAGAAATATTATAAAGGGATTAATGCTACGCTTGTTTTTATTGGCTTTCCGGGAAGCGTACTGGAAAGTATAATAAATGTTGCAAAAAGTAAAGGTTATGCAGTAGCTGAAAACACAGATGATTTGACAATAAGGATCAAGACAAAGGGTATAGCAGAAGCAAGTTTTAAAGAGTGGAAAAATAGTATTTGCTATTCTGCGGGAAAAACCGCGGATACGGAGCTTTCTCGGGTGAATCTTAGGAATAATGAGGTGAATATTATTCCTAAGTTACGGAGTTATTCAGTGGCCGAGCATACGCCGATAGAAACTATGCAGTTTGTTATGCAATTACAGAAAGATTTGGCAGAAATGAAAAATGCCGGAGTAACCGGGATTACTGATTTCGGTTAGTGTGTGGATTATAGTCGGGTTGCCCGCTTTTGGAATAAACGAATGTTTTTGGATTGTCTGATCAAGCCGGACAATGACAAACCGTATTCCGAAAGCAAAAAAAGATGAATACATGCTGACTGCTTGTATTCACATGTAAAGCGGCAACATATTGGCTGGTATGCCGCTGGCTACCTCAACAACAGCAGTGGCGCGTTGAACAACAGAGGCTCGAACGGCAACTACTGGAGCAGTACTCAGAACAGCACTACCAACGGGTACAACCTGAACTTCAACAGTAGTAATAGCAACATGAACAACAACAATAAGGCTTACGGCTTTAGTGTGCGTTGCCTCAGCGACTATGAAACAAATCTGCCAAAACCTCCTGCCTGTTTAAACGCAGGCAGGAGGTTTTTAAATAAGGAAGCAAATTATGGCATTGTATAACACCTTGCCCGTTTTCAAAAAGGGGTATGATTTGTTGATAGAAATTTATAAAATGACAACCGGTTTGTCACGCGAGTATAAGTATACCGTTGGGGAAAAACTGAAAAACGAAACTCTTGAGTTGTTGTTGCAAATATACAAAGCCAATGTGAGCAGAGGAAAAGAAATACACATAGATAGCTGTAGGGAAAGTGTCGAAGTGGTACGCTTGCTTATACGGCTACTGCATGATTTGCGGCAAATAAGTATTAAAAGAATGATCGCGCTCAATGTGTTAATAGAAAATATAAGCAAACAGCTTAGCGGGTGGAAAAAATCAGTTAGCAAGGAGATGTTTCGCAACAAAGTAGAGGCAGTTGGTAATGAATGATATACAATTAATTACCGATTTGTTTCAGGCGTATTACAACGCGCGGCAAAACAAAAGAAACACCATTAATCAATTGAAATTTGAATTAAATTTTGAACACGAAATTTTAAAGTTGTCTAATGAAATAAAACTTCGCACGTACAAACCTTTGCGTGAAATAGCATTTATTGTAAACAAACCTGTAAAACGCGAAATTTTAGCGGCAGAGTTTAGAGATAGAGTGGTGCACCATCTTTTGTTTCAATACCTCAGTCCAATAATTGAAAAATACCTTATTTATGATTGCTATTCATGCCGTAAGGGTAAAGGCACCAGTGCCGGCATTCAAAGGGCGGCAAAATTTTTGCGGTCATGTTCTCAAAATTATAAGGAAGATTGTTATATCATGCAAATGGATATTTCGGGTTATTTTATGAGTATTAACAAAGAACTGTTGTATCATAAAGTAAACGGTATATTACAAACAGAGTATCAAAAATATGCTTTATTAAACAAGGTGATACCGTTTGATGTGAGCATGGTTGAGTTTTTGCTACGAAAAACCATAGTTCGTAATCCTGCTGACAATTGTACGATTAAGGGGTCGCGTTTCGATTGGGATGGACTTCCCTCTAACAAAAGTATGTTTTATGCTTCGCAGGGTTGCGGTTTACCCATAGGCAATCTTACAAGTCAACTCTTTGGCAATGTGTTTCTGAATGATTTTGATCATTGGATGAAGAAAATCATGGGTTTTAGCTATTACGGCCGCTATGTAGATGATTTTTTTGTTATGCATCCCGATAAACGTCGTCTTTTAAACGCGTTGCCAACGATTACAGATTATTTAAAAGTGAATGAAAAACTTACCTTGCATCCAACTAAAACAAAAATAAAACAGAGCAAGTCAGGATTTTTATTTCTTGGGGCGGTAATAAAACCCTATCGTATTTACATTGCCAATCGTACCAAAGGTAATTTTTGCCAGGCTCTGGAAAAACACAACAAAATCATTCGCAATCACAAACCAACCGATGAAGAAAAAAAACAGTTTATAAGCAGTATGAATTCATATCTTGGAATAATGAAACATTATCAAACTTATAAGATAAGAAAGCAAATGATTAAAAATCGGCTTTCAGCAGGGTGGTGGAATTCGGTTTTTGTTAATGGTGGACACGAAAAATTTGTACTGGAAAATGAATCTGTACTGGTAAGCACAGGTATCAAGAAAGGAAAAAATAGATTGTCAACTTTTGCGTTTCTCGTATTTTTATAGTGTATTTAAGCAGAGACAGGAGTGGATGACCAGGGCAACAAAAATTAGTGCAGAAGCTGATTGGGGGAGAAGTGTCTGACAAACACCGTTATTTCTTGACAAATATGAGGGGTATGATAAACTTAAACGATATTGTTTAAGTTTAAAATATAAGGAGGGACAATTTATGGCGGAAGCGTATTGTGTAAAATGTAAAGCTAAAAAAGAAATGAAAGACGCAAAAGAAGTAACAATGAAAAACGGCAGAAAGGCAATGAAAGGATGTTGCCCTGATTGCGGTACGGGTATGTATCGAATAATGGGTAAGTAATCGTTCTTTAGATTTATTTGTGAAAAAAATAATAACTTTGGATAAAGCCAGACTAATAGCACAGCTTGCTAATGAGAAGAAAGGCGAAGATATCCTTCTCATGGATATGCGCGGAGTCACGATGATGTGTGACTGGTTTGTTGTTGTCAGCGCAAGTTCATCTCGCAGAATTAACGCAATTTCAAAAACAATACAAAGCGAATTGTCAAAATATGGGATATCTGCTTTGCATGTGGAAGGGAAGCAAAATCCTTATTGGGTGTTATTAGATTATGAGGATGTGGTAATTCACATTTTTTATAAAGGTATCAGGGAATTTTACGGCCTGGAAAGGTTGTGGTCTGATGCTCCAAGAGAATGGTTTGACAACAAATGCTTGAAAAAAACATCTCGAAAACAATAACAAACGTGTTATTAAAAGTTTGCAGAAAATATTTCCAGGAAAAAGTATCTAAAGACATCAGTTTTCCTGAAAATATTGAAATCGGGTTTCAAATAACTCGAGATGAAAAGCATGGCGATTTAACCTCAAACGTGGCAATGCAGTTTGCGTCAATTATTGGTCGCTCGCCCCGCGAAATCGGCAAAGATCTCATCGATTATTTCCATGGCCAAATCAAAAAAACGGCACTTTCAGACGTTGTCGGTGCTGTTGAATTAGTAGGCGGATTTATAAACGTGCGGCTGTCAGAGTTGTATTATCAAAAAACACTTCAGTGTATTTATTCCCAAAAAGAGCATTTCGGAAAATCCGTTAAAGGGCAGGGAGAACACATTAATTTGGAATTCGTAAGCGCGAATCCTACTGGTCCGCTGACAATCGCGCACGGGCGCCAGGCGGCTATTGGCGACGCACTTTCGCGGATTCTCCGATTTAACGGGTATTTGGTTACCAACGAATATTATTTGAATGATTTTGGCAGGCAGATTAATCTGCTGGGAGAATCAGTAAGAATACGTTATAGGAATCTTTTTGGCAAGGAAGAAACTATGCCAGAAGACGGGTATATGGGCGAATATATTACAGATATTGCGAAAGAAATCAAATCAAAAAAAGGTCGTCAATTTTTAGAAAACACTTCTCAGATTAAACATTTTTTCAGGAAATACGCTGTGAAATACATGATGGGTCTTATTCTAAAAGATTTATCTGACTTTGGCGTAAAATTTGATACGTGGACATCCCAAGAGCAAATTGAAAAACGTAAAGACGTTGAAAAAGTTATACATCAGTTAAAGGATCAGGGATTTGTTTATTCCAAAGACGGCGCGGAATGGTTTAATTCAACTCGATTTGGAGATGATAAGGACAGGGTTGTTGTAAAAAGTGATGGTTCTTATACATATTTGGCCCCGGACATGGCGTATCATAGAAACAAATATGAGCGGGGTTATTCTAGATTAATTAATCTTTTGGGCCCAGATCATCATGGTTATATCAAAAGGATGAAAGCCGCGGTTCAGGCGTTGGGACATGACGCATCTTCATTAGATATTTTAATTGTTCAATTGGTAACTTTAATGAGAGGCGGCGAAAGCGTTTCAATGTCTACCCGAAAAGGTGAATTTATATCCTTACATGAAATTATCGATGAAATTGTGTATAAAATATCACTTGATAAAGATTTCGATGAAACATTAAAATATTGCAAAGACTATATTCAAACATTAGAATATGACAAATTATCAAGAAATACAGCAATCGATTAT
>JAHIZQ010000175.1 GCA_018814505.1 Candidatus Omnitrophota bacterium | reverse complement strand
TTCAGTTTTGGGTGAAGAGGCGCTCAAAAAAGCAATAAACGACTACTATAAAAACAAAAAACAGTAAAAAAATAGGGTTGGGATAAGGGTGGTCATATTCCAAACGATGGTGTATAATACTGTAGATTTGCAAATAAAAGGTATGAAGATAAGAAAACAAGAGATTAGAAAGGAAATGATCCGGTGTCTGCGGGAACAGGAATCTTCGTTGCGCGAAGAAAGAAGCCTTAATATACAGCTTAAACTTCTTTCAAGCGAGGTTTTCAAAACCAGCAAGACGGTTATGACATATGTTTCATTGCCCATGGAAGTTGATACCCATTATTTAATTGAACAGGCATTGAAACAGGGGAAAAGAGTCGTGGTTCCGTACATAGGACCGCACAGCCAAACAATAACGGCTTCTGAGATTAAGAGCATGAATAATCTGGAAAAGGGCCCTTTAAATATATTTCAACCTAAAAAGGGCGAACAAGTGACAGTAGCTTTAACGGAGATAGATCTAATAATTGTACCGGCGGTAGCGTATGACAAGAAAAATATGAGATTAGGAAGAGGCAAAGGGTTTTATGACAAGTTTCTTTCTGATCCGGATGTATCTTCGGTTAAAACTATTGGATTTGCTTTTGATTTTCAGGTTGTTGACTCTCTCCCGGTAGATTCTTATGACCGTCCTGTAACGAGTGTTATTACGAATTAAATTCGCGATAAAAATATTCCGTACGTCCAAAGACCCGTCTACTATAGAAAGGGAGGAAAAGTATGGATACGTACAGAACAGTTACTTATTTTGGATTTGCTTTTTTAGGCGGCGTTTTTTTCTTTTTGTTTGGATATGTGCTTAGAAAATATACAGCGAAAATGAAAATAAAACGAGCTGAAGAAAAAGCCCGCAACATAATAAACGATTCAAAGGTCGAAGCTGAACGGCGAAAACGTGAATCTATGCTCGAAGCGAAAGATCTTTCTCTGAAGATGCGGGCGGAATTCGAGGCAGAGTCCAAAGAACGGCGAAAAGAAATATCTGCAATGGAAAAACGTCTTTTGCAGAAGGAAGAAAATATTGACAGAAAAATGGAATTTATTGAGCAAAGGGAACGGGACGTTAAGAAAAACGAAGAAAAACTTCATGGTAAACACAATGAGCTTAACCGTCAGAAAAGCGATTTGGATCATCTGCTTCAGGATGAAAAAAAACGGCTTCAGGAAATTTCAGGAATGAGCAAAGAACAAGCAAAGGCGCTTTTAGTGCAAAAAATGGAAAATGAAGCGCGTCAGGAAGCCGCGTATACGATTAAAAAAGTGCAGGAAGAAACGAAAGATAAAGCCGACCGGGAAGCCAGGAAAATTATCGGCTTGGCAATACAAAAATGTGCTATGGATCATACCGTAGATACAACGGTAAGTGTTGTTCCCCTTCCTTCGGAAGAAATGAAAGGTAGAATAATAGGACGGGAAGGAAGAAATATCCGGGCGCTAGAAATGACAACAGGAGTGGATATTATTATTGATGACACTCCCGAAGCGGTAATAATATCTGGGTTTGATAAGTTTCGCCGCGAAATAGCCAGAATATCTCTGGAAAGATTGATTGAAGACGGCAGGATACACCCCGGGCGCATAGAAGAAGTTGTCGGGAAAGTAAAAAAAGAAATGGAAGGCGTGATAAAAGAGGAAGGTGAAAATACTTTGCTCGATTTAGGTATACACGGCGTTCATTCAGAGCTTGTAAGGCTTCTGGGAAGGCTGAAGTTTCGTACTAGCTATGGGCAGAATGTTTTACAGCATTCCAAAGAGTCAGCTTTCTTAATGGCGGCAATGGCGGGAGAATTAAGGCTAGATATTGCTCTTGCGAAACGTATTGGTGTGCTTCATGATATTGGAAAAGCAGTTTCTCATGAGATGGAAGGAACCCATGCTCAATTAGGAGCGGAACTCGCGAAAAGATACGGAGAACCGGATACAGTTGTGCATGCCATAGCCGCGCATCATGGGGATATTGACCCGAAAACGCTTTTAGCAGTTCTTGCGCAGGCGGCGGATACTATAAGTGCTAGCCGGCCGGGAGCGCGTAGAGAAACGCTAGAATCATACATAAAAAGGTTAGATAACTTAGAAGCTATCGCGAATGAGTTTAGCGGTGTAGAAAAAACGTATGCTATTCAAGCGGGTCGGGAAATCCGCGTTATTGTACAACCTGAAAAAATTGATGACGCAAATGCGGCTGTAATAGCACAGGAAATAAAAAAGAAAATAGAACAAACTTTGCAGTATCCGGGACAGATTAAAGTTGTTGTTATTAGGGAAACGAGGTCGATAGAGTACGCAAAGTAGCCTTGGTTCTTTGGGGAACTAGTAAAGAGGTAGGGTATAGGCATGCCTGTACCGGTGTTGTTATGTGGAAGGAAGAATATATGAGGATACTATTTTTAGGAGACATTGTAGGCAGACCCGGGCGGAGTATTGTTCGTGCCAAGCTTAATATTTTCCGGGAAAATGAGAATATAGATTTGGTTATTGCCAATGGCGAGAATTCTGCCGCTGGTAGCGGGCTTACTCCAAGAATATCTGAAGAACTTTTTGACGGAGGCGTAGATGTCTTAACTTCCGGGGATCATATCTGGAAAAAACGGGAAATATACGAGTTTTTAGAAGGAAGTGATAGAATTATAAGACCTCTAAATTATCCCGAAGGCGCGCCGGGCAAAGGGTCTACGATTATTAATGTCGGCAACATTAAAGTGGCGGTTGTGAATTTGCTGGGTAGAGTTTTTATGGATGCTGTGGAATGCCCTTTTGTAAAAGGGCGGCGGGAAGCAGAGAGGCTTAAAGAAATTACGCCGATTATCATAGTCGATATGCATGCTGAAGCTACAAGCGAAAAAATTGCCATGGGTTGGTATTTAGACGGTATAGTGAGCGCTGTTATCGGGACGCACACGCATATACAAACCGCGGATGAAAAAATTTTGCCCAGAAAAACAGCGTATATTACAGATAGCGGAATGACCGGGCCGTATGATTCCGTAATCGGACGAAAAAAAGAATGTGTTTTAGACCGGTTTCTAACACAGCTTCCTTCAAGGTTTGAAATGGCCGAAGGCGATATCGAAATGCACGGAGTAATAGTTGACGTAGACGAAAAAACGGGAAATGCTCTAAAAATAACCCGCATTCAAATAAAATCATGAACGAGACGCGTGTTTATACAGTTTCAGAGGTGACGCAGAATATACGGTTTATTTTAGAAGATACATTCTCTGATGTCTGGGTTGAAGGAGAAGTTTCTAATTTTAAAATGTATTCTTCAGGGCATATGTATTTCAGCCTTAAAGACGACAAAAGCCTTATGAACTGTGTATTATTTAAAGGCAATAGCCGTAACTTGGCGTTTACCATTGAAGATGGGATGGCAGTATTGTGTTTCGGCAAGGTAAGCGTTTATGACAAAAGAGGGCAGTATCAGCTGTATGTGAATGCTGTTGAGCCGCGTGGTAGAGGCGCTCTTCAATTGGCGTTTGAACAATTAAAAGATAAACTTCGAAAAGAGGGACTTTTCGAAGAATCGGCAAAAAAAACTTTGCCATTTTTACCGATAAAAGTCGGAGTGGTTACATCTGCCAACGGTGCGGCAATAAGGGATATTTTAAAAGTTGCCCGCCGTCGTAACGTTAACACGGATATTATGATTTATCCTGTGCGCGTTCAGGGTGAAGAAGCAAAATACGAAATAGTATCTGCAATAGAAAATTTTAACGAATTTAACGAGCGCGTAATAGATGAAAACAAAAAAGA
>JAHIZQ010000174.1 GCA_018814505.1 Candidatus Omnitrophota bacterium | reverse complement strand
CCAATCGGTCAACTCTTTTAGAACCTATCTCAAAATCCATCGCCCGCATACTGCCGGAAGTATCGACCGCTAAAACAATATCTATGCCTTCAGTGTACACCTTTGTTTCCTCTGTTACAGACTGCGGACGCATAACCGCCAAAATTAGTAAAAAAATCGCCATCATTCGCAGGTAAATAATTTTACTTTCCGCTTTTACTCCAAGACTTGGCTTAATGTCTTTCATTAGACGAAAATTTGAAAACCTAAACGCCCCACGCAATGAAAACTCGTACCGTTTTGTGAGATATCCCGCTAACGGTAAAAAAAACAAGAGTAAAAGAAACCATGGAGAAGCAAAATGCATTATTTTCGCGCCTCCTCTTGTTCCACAAGTTTTGTCTGATTAATAAAGTTTTCAGCAGTGTTAAAACTATCGATCATTTCAAGCCGTGTGGGTCCATATTTCGCAAATTTTACCATATCACACTGAGATAAAAAAATTTTCAAAAGTTCCTTGTGTTCAGTTCCAACTACCGGAAAACTTTTTACCGCGTACAAAAACTCTTCCGTAGTCATTTCCGGAGCTCTCAAAGAAAACCTGTTTTCAATATAATGCCTAACAATATCCGAAAGACGGCTGTAATATTCTTTTATCAAACCTTGTTCTGGCAAATTCATAAGACTCAGCAGTTTGAGCTCTTCATAGGCAATTTCATGCGCAGATTTTTTTATCTCCTTCGGAGATTGTTTCTCTCTCATCTTATTACTTTTAAAAAATATCCATCCTCCCACTAAAATAAGAATGATTAAAACCGCACCCAGAATAAAATATATCCTGTTCGTCCGCACATAAACAAGGCCTTTTAAAGCTTTAATGTCGGTATCATTCTCCGTCAAGAGGCTTTTCACGTCCATTGGAACTTGCGGGCTAAACGCGACCTGCCAATCGGTAGACATTTTCTTTTTATATTTCACGTTAACAGGAGAAATAACATGTATACCCGTATCAAATATAGTTAAAATATACTCTTTCTCAGTTTTGATAACTCGTCCGAAACTATTTTTTACCGGACGCGCCTCAATAAAAGAAAAGTCACCTGTCTCATTCAAAGTTTCTGGAAATAAAACGTCATAACCATCAGCTTTTTCAGCGATAAGTTTAAGCTTTATGCGGTCACCCACGTTAACTTGGGGCTTAGCCACTTCCGCGGTGATATTAATACTCGATTCATTTTCTTCATTCTCGGATAAAGCTGGAACACTTATTGAAACAAGAATGAGAAAAATGCTACATATATGTGTTACAGTAAAAAAAATTTTCCTATACTTTACCATACTTTTCTCTTCAAAATCACTTTTGGATGTTACTCCATCGCTTCGTATTTTGTATCCGATAAACATTTAACGTCGCCGAACTTTTCGCCTGGCACGCAAACGAAAAAAACGGGTTAACGGCTCAACGTATGATTCATCCGTACGAATATCAATATTATCGACATTTACGGATCTAAATAGCTGTTGCCTCTGCACAAATGATACCATAGCCCGGTTTTCATACTGGTTTCGCGCATCTTCATCCGAAGTATCCAAAACCAAAGGGGAACCGTTTTCCGCATCATATAGGGTAATAAGCCCTGTTTTAGGTAATTTTCTCTCAGCAGGATCCGTAATGTTAACGGCAATAACATCATGTTTCTTGTTAATAATCGCCAATGTTTTCTTGAAATCCGGAGCTAAGAAATCTGACACAACAAAAGTAATTGTTCTTCGGGTCATAACCCGATTCAAATACTCTAAAACGTTTTTGATGTCAGTTTTAGCGCCTTGCGGTTTGTTATATAAAGCTTCCCTTATCACGCGTAAAACATGTTTTAGCCCTTTACGCGGAGGAATAAATTTTTCAATACCATCAGTAAAAGTAATCATCCCGACTTTATCGTTATTCTGAATGGCCGAAAACGCTATCACTGAACATAACTCCGCGGCAAGATCGCTCTTTAAACGATTTCGCGTCCCAAAACGGCAAGACATTGAAACATCCAAAAGTATCATTATCGTAAGCTCACGCTCTTCGGCAAACTTTTTTATATAGGGATGCCCCATGCGCGCGGTAACATTCCAGTCAATAGAACGGATCTCGTCTCCCGGAAGATATTCGCGAACTTCGGCAAACTCCATACCAACGCCTTTAAAAACGCTTTGATATTGCCCGGCGAAAACATCCGTAACCTTACGGGATGTTGTTATCTGTATTCTTCGTATTTTTTTTATTATTTCTTTTGGAATCATGGTTTCGTTAATGGTTTATGGTTAATGGTTTATAGTTTTTTTATGAGTGCCATGATCATTCTGTTAAGCTTGTCTATTTTTTTTCGAAATACTTTCCAACTTTATCTTTTCAATGTAATTCAATTTATCTGCTATTATCAATTGGGTTTCTACTTCCGCATTACTTGCTAAAACAATAAATAAAAAACGTTTGAATTCCTTATTATGTCCCATCCACCAATTACGGTACCTCTATCTCATCGAATATACGTTTAATTATGTCTTCTGATGTTTTATCTTCGGCTTCCGCTTCATAACTCGCAATAATTCTGTGCCGGAGAATATCCGGACCGATTGATTTGATGTCCTGCGGTGTAACATATCCTCTTCTCCTCACAAACGCGCATGCTTTTGCCGCAATCGCTAAATTTATACTCGCGCGCGGAGAAGCGCCGTATTCAATAAGCCCTTCAAGATCCTTAAGCCCATAATCTTTCGGCTGACGCGTGGCAAACACTATATCCACTATGTATTTCTCTATTTTTTCATCCATATAGATGTCATTCACAACTTCTCTAGCTTTCATTATACGTTCAGGAGAGACAATAGAAGAAACTTCCAGTTTTTTGTTGGTAACTGCCATTCGTTTTAAGATTTTAAGCTCCTCTTCTTTGTTTGGGTACCCAATATTTATTTTCAGCATAAATCTGTCAATCTGCGCTTCTGGCAAAGGATAAGTTCCCTCTTGCTCAATAGGATTTTGTGTTGCTAAAACAAGAAAAGGTTCTTCTAGCTTAAAAGTGTTTTCACCGATAGTTATCTGACGTTCCTGCATAGCTTCAAGAAGAGCGCTCTGCACCTTAGCGGGAGCTCTATTAATCTCATCAGCAAGAATAATATTTGAAAAAATAGGACCTTTTTTTGTAGTGAAACTGCCGTCTTTTGGGCTGTAAACAAGGGTTCCGATCAGGTCAGCAGGTAAAAGGTCAGGCGTAAATTGAAGACGCTGAAAATTTGTACTGATAGCGGAAGCAAGAACCCTGACTGACATTGTTTTCGCCAGACCCGGCACCCCTTCTATAAGAACATGTCCATTGGCTAAAAGCCCCACTAAAAGCCTTTCAATGAGGTAATCCTGGCCAACTATAACTTTACGAATTTCAGATAAAAGATCCTCAATAAATACACTTTCTTTTTCCACTTTTTCGTTTATCGCGCTTATGCCCTGAGACATTCTACACCTCCTGTATAGTAAATGATTGTGGCAGTAAATAGCATCGCATTAATATTGATAATATACATCAACCATTTTGATTTTTCAAGAAATGAAAAAATATGGCCATTTGTTAATAAAAAATTGAAATCAAGAACAGGGGTGACAATAAACCATAAAATTTTTATCCTAACTATCCCCTAAATCTTTTGCCTGGTACAATAAGGCGTCTGAGAGCTCTTCGTCTGATAAAAAATCGAGTTCTTTTAGAATTTCGCCCAAAAGAGCTCTTCTTTTCCAATGTACTTTTAAAGCTTTATCCAATTGTTCAAAGGTTAAAACATCCCTATCCACCAAAATTTGTCCAAGTGGCTTATAGTTGTTTAGTAACGCTTCATCGTTTTTAAACATCTGTACTGTCAAATTACGCATTTTATGGCGGGCGCGCCTGTCGGCCATATATTTACTGCCGGGAATCTTCTTAAGGTATTGTTTTATTTCCGTTATTTTTTCATTTAATTCAATAACGTTACTAATTTTTTCCGTTTCTGTCTTCAAGACAAGAGCCATTGTAACACTCATAATGGGGAGTTTCCGTAGCCGGTTTGTCCTGTCTTTGGCCTCGATATAACCTAATCTCCTATCTTTTTCCTGGTAATGAAACGGCATAATAGTATCGAACATACATATAAAATTCTGGCAAACAATATTGTATTTGTCCGGAGTCGTTATTAGCACAAAGTCATCCCCACCGATATGCCCGACAAAATCCTCGTTATTCCCCCACCTCCTGACAGCTCCACTAAGCATATACGCGGCCTGCATAATGACCCTATCACCCTTCAAATACCCGTACTTATCATTAAATGCTTTAAAATTGTCTATATCAATGTGCCCTGCAACAAAAGGTCTATTTTCCGAAACTTTTTCCTTCATGACACTTTCAATTAAAATGCCCCCGGGAAGCCCCGTAAGCGGGCTCGCGTAAAAACTGTGTTGAGATTTTTTTACTGCCATTTCAATGCGTATTTTTAAATCAAAAGGGTCGGGTGGGCTAATTAAATAATCATCAACTCCCTCTTTTAACCCTAAAAGGTCTTGCCTTAACTGTTTCTTATTTATAAGTGCAATGACAGGAATATATGCCGTGGCAAAATCTTTTTTTAGCATATCGCATACTTCAAGACGTTTCTTGTCCGCGGAATATATGTCAATTATTACAATATTCGGAGCAATCTTGGTTACCGCTTCTACATCCGGATGAGGAGAATTTTCAAAAAAAACATCATAATCCCATCCTCTAAAACAAAATCCCAGGGTGTCTTTCAACTTCTCATCCTGCGTTATAATCAGCACCTTCAACATTTTGTTTATCCTTTAATTCCCACCTAAACACTTTTTCAATAAACAACTCTTTCCGAAAATTTATCCCAATATCCCAATAGTTTTTCACATTCCACGCGCATAAACGCGTTTTGTATAATAACCGAAGAACGACCTCTTTCCCTCATAACGGAAGATGGAATCGTAAGTTCATTAAACCCAAGCTTTTTAACGTCTTCAATATCTGTTCCATAAACCAGTTTTTCCAGTCGGGCCCAATGCATAGCTGAAAAACACATTGGGCAAGGCTCGGTAGTTGAATAAATCACACACCCTGAAAGGTCATACGTTTTGTTT
>JAHIZQ010000173.1 GCA_018814505.1 Candidatus Omnitrophota bacterium | reverse complement strand
TTTGAATGTCTATGTTTTACTTTTGGCATATCTATTGTCTCCTTTATATTTAGTTAGCTAATCAATTAATCGGCTGACCAATTCATACGTATCTTTCGCGATTAAAAGTTCTTCATTTGTTTTTACAATTAAAAACCTTGTATTTTCACCTAATAAAGGTCTTAGTTCTTTTTGCAAATCATCTTTTATCCGTGGCAGATTTTCACCGATACCAGCAGTAAAAACAACCGCGTCTACTCTACCTAAAACTGCGGCATATGCCCCTATATACTTTTTTATCCTGTATACAAAAATATCATATGCAAGTTTTGCTCTTGTATTCCCTTTTTTAATCGCTCCAAGTATGTCCCGCATATCGTTACTCACACCGGAAACTCCCAAGAGCCCGCTTTTTTTATTCAAGATATCATTAACCTGTTCATCTGTAACGCGTTCTCTCTGCATCAAGAATGTCACAACAGCCGGATCTATATCTCCAGACCGCGTTCCCATTAAAAGCCCCTCTAAAGGCGTAAACCCCATAGATGTATCTATGCTTTTAGCCCCTGAAACTGCCGCTATACTGCATCCATTCCCCAAATGAACTGTAATAGTTTTAAGTTTTTCTATGGGCTTCTTTAATATTTCAGCAGTCTTGTTCGCAACATAACGATGACTCGTTCCATGAAAACCGTACCGTCTTATCCCATACTTTTCGTAATACTCATAGGGAATTCCGTAACAAAAAACATGTTTGGACATTGAATGATGAAACGCGGTATCAAAAACAGCCGCTTGCGGCACTCCCTGAAAAATTTTCATACAGCTTTTTATCCCTTCTAAAGAAGGCGGATTATGTAGTGGGGCAAGCTCTGAAAATTTTTCAATACTTTTTAAAACGTTCTCATTTATCAAAGTGCTTTCACTAAACTCTTCCCCGCCATGCACAACGCGGTGCCCGACACCTTTAACTTCACTTGTATCGCGTAGAACACTTTTCTTTTCGTCGATTAAGGCATCACGTATTATTTCTATCGCCTGATGATGATCCCGGCAAGAAACTTTTCGATGCACTTTCTCTTCTCCCATAATTTCATGAGTTAATGTAGCCGAATCTTCGCCTATTCTTTCAACTATGCCTCGACACAAATCAGATGATTTTCCATCCACATCGAAAAGATCATATTTAGCTGATGAAGAACCACAATTTATTACCAAAATAAACATCTAACCGCACTCACCTTTTATTTATTTTTTAAACCAACTTTCACCCGATTAAGCTCCGCGCCAAACAACTAACACACCTCAACTAATCGAGGATTAAACTAAGTCGAAAATAATATAACCCTGAACAATATCAAAAGACTGGCTAACCATTTTCCTGAGCTCTTATAGCAGTAACAACGGTTGTATCGACAACATCTTCCCAGCTACACCCTCTCGACAAATCACTACAAGGTTTATCAAGCCCCTGCATTATCGGACCCACTGCTCTTGCATTGCCAAGACGTTGAGTAAGTTTATATGAAATATTTCCCGCGTCAAGATTCGGGAATATTAAAACATTCGCTTTTCCGGCAACCTTACTATCAGGACATTTCAGTTCTGCCACTTCAGGAACAATCGCGGCATCTAACTGCAGTTCACCATCAACCATAAGTTGCGGACGTTTCTGTTTTATTCTGTCAAGCGCCTTTAAAATATTTTCAACCGATTCAGACTTGGCACTTCCTTTTGTTGAATAACTTAAAAGAGCGACCCGTGGCTCAACATTAAACAGTTTCTGGAAAATATCACTTGTCGCTATTGCTATGCCGGCAAGCTGTCTCGGATTTGGATATGGAATAATCCCACAGTCCCCGTACGCAAAAAGCCCGTTTTCTCCAAACGGACAGTTTTCTAATTCCATTATAAACGAACTTGATACGGTTCCGATTTCTTTATCAAGTTTCAAACACTGGATAGCGGCTCGTGCAACATCCGAAGTGGTATGGCTCGCGCCAGCAACAAACCCATCAGCCATTCCTATACTTGTCATCATTGCCGCGTAAAAAACAAAATTTTCCGTCAGGATTTTTTCTGCCTCTTCCGGTGTCATGCCTTTTGCTTTACGTTTTTCATAATAAAGTTCTATGATTTCAGCTCGGTCTTCGTATTTAAGCGGATCTATAATGTCAACGTCTTCTAAAGAAATCGCGTCTTCGCAAGCAAGTTTTTCAACCTTCTTTTTATCCCCTAAAAGGCATACCGTGGCCAAACCCTCTTCCGCGATAAACGAAGCGGCTTTTACAACCCTCTTGTCTTCTCCTTCGGGTAATACAATTTTTCTTTTATCAGCTTTTGCTTTTTCCCTTAAACTTAATATCCGATTCATTTTTTAAATTTTTCCTTTAGTTTTTTTTCAACGTTCTTTGGAACAAATTTTGAAACATTCGCACCTAATTTTGAAGCTTCTTTTATTAACCGGCTTGAAAGATATGAATATGATTCATTAGGCATCATAAAAACCGTCTCAATGTCATCATTCAGTTTACGGTTGGTAAGCGCCATTTGAAACTCATATTCAAAATCCGATATCATCCTTAAGCCTCTAAGCACTACTTTGGCGGATTTTTTCAGCGCGTAATCAACAACTAGTCCATTAAATATTTCAACCTCAACGTTATTATATTTTTTTGTCGCGTCTTTCAACATTACTTCACGTTCTTCAGGCGAAAAAAGAGGAAATTTTTCTTCATTGGGTGCTATGGCTATAAAAACTTTATCGTACAAAACTGACGCGCGTTTTATAACATCAAGGTGCCCGTATGTAACTGGGTCAAAAGTTCCTGGATAAATTGCTTTTCTTGTCATGTTTTTTGAAAAACCGATATCAAAATATTTCCGTAACTCTTTTGTTTACAAACAAAAACATTCCCCTCACTTTGGGGAATGCCTTCATCCCGATGATGTTCCATAATCATCAAACCAGAGTGACTTAATATATCATAATGACTTATCATAATCAAGGTTTTTTTGACTAGTCCCCTATTGTACGGGGGATCACAAATAATTATATCAAAAATTTGCTGATTTCTCGATAAGAGTTCTAAGCCCTCCTTAATATCCAACGGTAAAACAGTTGCATCTCCTTCCAGCTTAAGCATTTGTATATTTTCCCTTAAAACTTCTACTGTTTTTTTATTCTTTTCAATAAATACGGCTGATTTTGATCCCCGTGAAAGCGCTTCTAATCCATAAGCTCCGCTACCTGCAAAAAGATCTAGCACTTTGGAATTGGGCAATTTTGCGGCAATAATGCTAAAAACAGCCTCGCGCACTCTGTCCTTTGTAGGACGAACCGTACACAATTTCGGCTGTTTTATTTTTCTGCCCTTATGTTCTCCGCCAATAATCCTCATCCCCATTGTAGCTTTCTCCCCGCAACATTAATGCCCCGACAAAAACCCCGAATTGACTCCCCTCACTAATCATGTAATGTCCGCCATCAAAACTCTTATCGCGTATTGCATTTAGACGCCAGCTAACAAGCATTCCACTTGCCACGGAACCTTTTAATTATACTTTCTTTCACACCTTGATTATTGTACAGTTTAAGTTCCGGATCTTCACTTATTAAGCTGAAAGCTTCTTCTCTTGCTTCTTCCATAATGGCAAAATCTTTTACAATATTTCCGAATCTAAGTTCAGGAAGTCCGCTTTGCCTCGTTCCAAAAAATTCGCCAGGTCCTCTTATATCAAGGTCTTTTTCAGCGATTTTGAACCCATCATTCGATTCAGCTATCGCGGACAGCCTTTGACAAGAAACTTCTGTTTTAGCAGACCCCAGGAGTATACAGTACGAAGCATGTTTTCCTCGCCCTATCCTCCCGCGCAATTGATGAAGTTGCGCCAAACCATATCTTTCCGCGTGTTCCACCATCATAACCGTAACATTCGGAATATCAACACCCACTTCAATAACAGTTGTAGCAACTAACACAGCATATTTCCCGGCGCGGAAATCCCGCATTATCCGTTCTTTTTCAAAAGACTTCATCCTGCCGTGCATAAGCGCCAGGGGCACATCCCGGAACACGCCCCGCCGCAGTTCTTCAAACATTTCTTCGGTTGATTTTATGTCTTCAGATCCGGTTTTTTTTATCCGCGGACATACAATAAACACCTGCCGTCCTTTTTTTATTTCGTCAAGAATAAACTCATAGACCAAAGCACGCCTGTCTTCTCCTACAAAATAAGTTGTTACGTCCGCGCGTTGCGCTGGTTTTTCTGTCAATAAAGACATATCCATATCGCCAAAAACGCTAAGAACTAAACTGCGCGGGATAGGAGTCGCGGTCATTACAAGCATATCAGGCACTTCTCCTTTCTGGCTCAACTTTTTTCTTTGGTGCACACCGAACTTATGCTGTTCATCTACTATGACTAAACCCAGCTTATTATAACTAATGTTTTCCTGAAAAAGCGCATGCGTTCCAATAACAATATCAGCATCTCCACTATCCAGTTCTTTTTTAACCTTTTCCTTATCCTTGCGATCAATACCCCCGACCAAAAGCCTTACATTTATCCCCAAAGGCATAAAGGTTTTACTGATTGTCACATAATGTTGACGCGCCAATATTTCAGTAGGTGCCATCATTGCCGCCTGATATCCGTTACTCACCGCGACTAAAAGAGCATACATTGAAACTACTGTTTTCCCGCTTCCTACGTCTCCCTGAAGAAGACGGTACATGGAACGCTCTCCGCTCATATCTTTTTTAATATCTTCGATACATTTTTTCTGCGCTTTTGTCAGTTCAAAAGAAAATAACTCCTCGAAATCATCCAAAGCCTTCGTGTTTATCTCGTGTTTTATTCCTCTTTTCCTGAGTTTTTTACGCCTACGCGCCATTACTGCCTGCAAAATAAAAAACTCCTCAAAAACCAGACGCCTATATGCCTTTTCCAGATTATCATAAGAATGAGGGAAATGAATATTTTCAACAGCAAATCTAAAATCTACCAGTTTCCTGCGCGCTCTTACCTGCGTAGGCAAACAGTCTTTTAACTCTTTCAGATAAGCGGAAACAGCTCTATTCACAATATTCCTGATATATTTTTGTTTCAGATTTTCCGTTAAAGAATATACCGGAACTATGCGGCCCATATTTAAAGAATTTGTCAACCGTTTATCTTCCAGAATTTCAAAATCCGGATGGGTTATCTGCAACCGCCGATACAATTCAACCTTTCCATATAACACAACTATCTGCCCCGCATTAAAAAACTTCTGCATAAACGGCTGGTTATACCATACTGCCGTCAACTTTTTATTTCCTTGGGCAAGAACCAATTCAAATATGCGTTTACCTGTTTTGGCGGTAAAAACAGTTTTACTTAAAACTTCCCCCATAACTCCCTGTATTTTACCAGGCTGAACGTCCTTTAGCTCAACTATTTCTCTCCTATCCTCATATCGGCGCGGAAGGTAATACAATAAATCTGATATATTCTCAATGCCTATTTTCGCGAAAAGATCGGCCTTTTGAGGCCCAACCCCTTTTATATATCTTACAGCTATCTCATTAAACGAGTTTTTTCCTTGCATAAAATCCCTTATTATGTTAACATTCAAACCCTATGCGCCTTGTAATATAGCGATATTTTTAGCTTTTATTCCAGAAAAGAGCCGCGCACAGTTTAAATTATAGGAGAAACGCTCTAATATAGCAAGCGTATCTTACTAAATACCGTTAAACGTAAAACTATCTACTTACTCACCAAGAGTAATTATAAAAAAGCAGAGGTGATCCTTATTATGGCAAAAGAATGTTTTATTTGTGGCAAAAAACCCGTAAGTGGCAGATCAATAAGCAGAAGAGGTATGGCAAAAAGTAAAGGCGGCGTAGGGCAAAGAGTAACAGGCACAACCCTACGGCGTTTCAGCCCTAACATCCAGACGGCTCACGCTTTAATCGATGGCAAAAAGAAAAAAATTAAAGTCTGCGCGAAATGCCTGAAAGCTGGTAAAGTTCAAAAAACAGCGTAACTTATCTTAATTCAGAAATAAAAATCCCAGTTAAACAAACTGGGATTTTTATTTTACACATAACAAAAAAAACCGGTCAATATTTCTAGTGTTTTTCTTTCTGACCGCTATAACAAAAAACATTTTATTAGAGCGATTTTAAACTTTTCATCAAAAGTCTATTGCATTTCTTACAATCATCAACCGGCATTTTTAGTGGTGGCGGCAACATTAAGCTTATTATTTTCGGCAAACATGAAAAGCCATTTTTACGCAAATTTTCACTCAACTCAAAAGGCTTATTAGCAAGCACCTTATACAAATTCAGAAAAGTATCTATATCGTTGTTCATAATTGACCTGGCTAAACCTATTAAACCCACAAGATCTACAAAACAGAGCGCTTCTTCCTGATCAACCTTTATTATCTTTCCTCCAAATTTTAAACTCAAATTTTCTTCAAAAGATGATTCTTTTAAAAAAATAACAGTATTTTCATCATTACAGTTATTTTCCTGAGCGTAAAATTCCATTCGGTTCGCGTCAATAAAAAGCACTTTTTCCGCGATCATTTTATCTCGAGACCTTTTGCTTATTAAGGTAACTATTTCATTTTGTGAAAACGCGGGGATTTTTTTATCAATCAGTATATGGGTTATTTTGTCGAGGGTTTTAGACTGGTCAATTTTGCGGGTTAATAACTCTGTTTTTTCAATATCTTTTTGAACTCTTAGTACTGACTCAGAAAAGGGCTTCTGTTTGTTTTTCTTTTCTTGTTTTTCAACGAGCGTCTCTACCTCATTTTTATTTAAATGAATACTACCACTATCATCATCTTGTTTAAACCAATCAAAACACATAAAAAATTCATATAGCGATATCTTTTTTTTTAAAAAATAAATTTTGGGCGGCACACGGAAAAAATAAGAATTATAGGCCCACGAATCAAAAATTTCCCAATCTATCTGACCTAAATCATCCACTGGAAATATCGTAAGTGTTAACAAATTAAGGCCTTCATAATATCTTTTATCAAAAAGTTTACCTTCTGTTTTATCTAAATTCTGCGGGCATTCTAATTCTGCTATCCAAAGAACAACAGGGTAAAGATTATATTTATTTTTTATACTTCCATTTTGTACTGTTTGCTTTTTTTTATATCTCTTTTCCCTTTTGTGACATAGGTTACCAATCCAATCTTCAGCTTTTTCAAGCTTTTTGTGTTTCTTTGCGATTTTTAATATTTCTTTTCGTATCCCATTAAAGCCCTTTTTAAAAAGATTATTAATAAACTTTTCACGCTCTTTTGAAATTTGTGTACTTTTATGAGGAATATCTGAAAAAAGACCGTGCTTTCTAAAAAATTTTGAAAACTCCAT
>JAHIZQ010000021.1 GCA_018814505.1 Candidatus Omnitrophota bacterium | reverse complement strand
CCGACCCCTGCGTCGCATTCCACCCTTTTCTATTCGCCAAATACATCATTGCCGGGTTTTCTCCGCCAACTCCCTGACCGCGGTCATGCATATTAAGCGAAAACACAAGATCTGTTGGCAAACTATTTTTCTTTAAAGCATTCGCGGCGTAATAGGGTACCTTGTCATGTCTTAAAGCAGATGTCCCAGAAATTATAAAACCTATAACAAAAACCGCGATACTTCCATAAAAGAGCTGTTTAAGTTTCCGGTTGTCACAGTAATTTCTAAAAATCAAAAACCCGCGTGCCATTATAACCGAAAAAATTGGCACAAGCGGATATAAATAATAATATTGGTTTCGCACTGTGGGAACAAGTATAAAATAGAACGGAACGCCTCCCACCAAAGCCCAGCCCACCGCTGAAAGCTTTTTTAGCCCTGCTAAAAAGAACAATATACCGCTCGCGCAAAAAACCAAAGCTCCTAAAACAAAAAAAGGTTTAACGTAATACTCTGGAGACAAAAACCTGGTTAAATCTCCAATCAAAAACATGTTTATTTTATCACTCATGGCTTCCGGGCACGAAATATACCCCCTAAAAAGGTACCACGCAGTAAAAGGCACAAGAAAAATTCCGATATAAACAACTATTTCCAGGGTTTCGGGGAAACGCACTCTGCCTTTATCAAAAAGTATTGCGCTTCCAATAATAAGAATATACGGCACAATTATGGGAAATTTTGTCCAGCCCGCTAAAAGCAGGAAAAAGCAAAAAAGGCTTAAATCCTTAAGAAGCTTTTTTCTTTTCCAATTCAATAAACTGCTAAGCCCCATAAGCATCAACATTACCCCCAACGCGTCAGGCTGAACAGCAGTCGTCAGGAGTAGCCTTATGGGCGCGAACAGAAAAAATAAGGACGCGTAAACTGCAACGCTTTTCCCATAAACTTCCCGCGTTAACTTGAAAAGATAAAAAAAACTTACAAGAACCGAGATTAAACTAACCAATTTCCCCCAAAATACCGCACTGGCGTTAAAAATAAGAAAGAACACTCCCACTACAAAATTATAAATCGGAAACTCATATATCATCATAAGCTTCTGATTTCCGCGCAAGTTAACATATAATCCGTTTAAATTAAACCCTTCTCTCGCGAAATTTTCAGTTAACATCGCGGTCTGAGTCTGACGCCAAATTGTAGGAGAAATAGGAGGCGCCGTTAAGTCATATAGAGAAAGTAATACAACGACAAACAAGAAAATACTTATCCAAAAAATTGAGAATTTAATATTTTTTTTATCTGCCAGAAAACTTGTCTTCTGCACTTATTCTTCCCGTTATTTTTTAGCCCCATTTTGCGGCTTGCTCTAAAATATTTCGCGTTTTGCCTAGAGAGCAACTATCTTTGTTTCTTTTATATTTTTCTGTTTCTTGCAGTTGACTTTCTACTGCCGCGAAAACTTTTTCAACTGTAAGCGCATCCATACAAGTAAGAGATTTATCACAAACATTTTTATAACAGGACAAACAATCCATTTCCGCGGAAATTTTTTCACCCTGACCGTATAAATCAATTTCAGCCATAGACGTCGGTCCAAATAACGCTACAATTCTTTTTTCCAGAGCCACTGCTAAGTGAAGCGCCAGAGTATCTCCTGTTATAATTAAATCGCAAATATTTATTATACCGGCAAATTGGCGATAAGTATTTCTACATCC
Organism: Candidatus Omnitrophota bacterium; assembly: GCA_018814505.1. Taxonomy (GTDB): domain Bacteria; phylum Omnitrophota; class Gorgyraeia; order Tantalellales; family Tantalellaceae; genus JBDRNE01. The sequence goes on along the minus strand of JAHIZQ010000021.1, from coordinate 4,009 downwards.
GGCATTTATTACTTCATGCGGAGCTTGCTCAATTAAGTATTTATTTAAGTCTATTTCTTCCGGACCGCCTAGCAAAATAATATCGGCAGAATATTTTCCTTTAATACACTTAATCAATTCACCATACGAATCTCGTTTCCATTTTTTTTGCGGCCATCTCGAGCCTGCGCCGGCATTTATGCCGATTGTCAAAAAACTAGGTTTTGCACCATGCGTTTTAATAAAATTATCCCCAAAATCCAATTCTTCTTTTGTAAGAGAAAATACAGGACGGCTGTTTTCCTGCGCATTAAGCCCGCAAATATCCAGCATTATTTCCTGATATGTATTTTGATTAGCTTTTTTTACGTCATCAAAAAGGCTCATCTCAAGCCAGTATTCCGCCTCCTTATTAAACGGGATAAGCCTACCGTCTTCAGAACACCCAAACCCTAATTTTCTAGGACTTTTGGCAACAACGGCCAAAGACGCGCTCTCAAAATCACAGTCAAGATTTATCACTAAATCAAAGTTTTCAATCCATAATCTATTTACGGCAGGGTTAGGATATTCTAAGAGTAAATCAATATGGGGATTACCGTTAAGTAAATCTAACGCGTTTTTTTTCGTTACCCATACAATGCGGCTTTTCGGATACTTTTTTTTCAAGGCTAACAGTATACTCGTTGTCCTTAAAACATCGCCAGGAGCCGCAAGTTTAATGATGAGTATCTTTTCTTCTATCAAACTAAAATTAGAACAGGCTTCACAATAAATTCCCTCATTTTTATGAAATTTACAAGGCTTGTCCCCTTGAAAATACCGGCAATTTGTTTTATATTCCCGCATAAGGCATCCCAAAATTAATAGTTTTTTCTGCAGTAAATTTATCAGCGGTGCTATTCTAGCATAAAGCCCTAAGTTAAGAAATCCCAAAGCATCTAAATTTTATACACAGAAAGCTACTTGTTCTTAAAATTTCCACACCGTCTCAAATGTATACTCAAAACGCTGGATAGTAACATCACTAACAATAACTGAATTCTCTACTTCTAAAATGTCTCCAAGTGGCTAGAGTAATTTATTTACATCTTCATATTTTGCTTTTGCTCTTTCCATCATTTTAAATAGCTTCTGCTTCCTGTTTTTCCCGCACAGCTCCGCTTTTCGGACATTCGCCTGTCCAGCAATAACGGCAAAGCATTTCTTTCGGAAGGCCCACGGCTTCTATCATGTCTTCCAAAGTCTGAAATCTTACGGTAGTAACATCCAAATCTTTAGTAATCCACTCAACCATTTTCTTGTATTTTTCTGAAGTAGGATCCATATAAACTGATACGTCTTCTATATCACGGCCCTCTATGTCACGTATAGCTTTACGCGCCGCAAGTTCATTTATGCTTCGAGTGGAAAGACAGAATTTACAGGGAAACATTAAAGGCGGACATGCGGCCCTAACATGTATCTCTTTTGCTCCGCCCGCCCAAAGCTTATTAACAGTAAAATTCTTAAGCTGTGTACCTCTCACAATCGAATCTTCACAAATTGCTATCCGGTTACCCTTTATAATGTCTTTTACCGGAATCAATTTCATTGTAGCGACCAAATCACGCGTTTCCTGTGACGGCGGGGTATAACTGCGGCCGTAACCTGGCGTATACTTAACCAAAGGGCGCCTTAAAGGTTTTCCTGACGCCATAGCATACCCTATCGCGTGCGCGACGCCTGAATCCGGTATCCCCGCGACCAGGTCCACCTCAATGTCTTTGTCATGCTCTGCCAGCTTCTGTCCGCATCTTTCTCTAACAACTTCGGTATTTATCCCTTCATAGCTTGACGCGGGAAACCCCGTATAAATCCATAAAAAAGTACAAATCTGCATATCGTTATTCGCGGATCGTTTTTCAACCATACCATTTTCATTTATAAGTACAATTTCACCCGGAGCAAGATACTTTACTACTTCAAACCTGTTATTCGGAAACGCCGTCGTTTCAGAAGTCACTGCCCACGCGTCCGGACGTTTACCGATTATAAGCGGAGTATAACCCCATCTGTCTCTGGCCGCGTATACGCCGTCTTTGTTTAAAAGTAAAAGGGAACATGACCCTTCTATTTTTTCAAACATATGTTCAATACCGCTAATGAGACTTTTACCCTGATTTATCAGCTTGGCAATCAGTTCGGTTACGTTAACCATACTACCATTCATTTCACTAAATGAAATATTTTTGCTAAGAAGTTCTTTTGCAAGCGTATCCGCGTTTTCAATAAGACCGCTTGTAATAATACAAAAAGGGCCAAACTTGGAATTTAAAAATATAGGCTGTTCATGACTGTCAGAAATGACACCAATCCCTTTGTTTCCCTTCATTTTTTTACAATCTTCAAAAAATTTGGATTTAAACTGGCTTTGGCTTATATTGTGGATTTGACGCTGAAAATCTTCACCTAATACCGCGACTCCGCCATATTCCGTACCGAGGTGTGAATGGTAATCCGTACCATACAATAAAACTTCCGAACAATCGCCTTTTGATACTACTCCAAAAATACCACTCATTTTCCAAACCTCCTAAATTGGAGCCCTCACTTAACATGAATGCTCTGTGAATAAGAGGTGTATTCTAACACAATATGCTGTTTTTTGAAAAGATTTTAATGGTAAATGGTTAACTTCGTATATAGTATGTGGTTTAAAATTTGAAGCCGATGTACGACATACGATATGCTATATACGAATAGACCGGCTAACCGGACACCGGTATTGCAATCCAAACCGTTGTCCCTTTACCCAATGTAGATTCCACCCAAATTTTTCCTTTGTGCCGGGTAATAATTTCTTTTGAAATCGCAAGCCCCAGACAGATTTTATTAGTTCGCTTAAACTGTTCAATGTGGTCAAAAATAAACGGTATATCTTCTTTTTTTATTCCCGAACCGGTATCTTCTACAATAACTATAACATTTTTTTTATCTAAAACCGTTTTAATCGTTATGCTTCCCTTATTTGTATAAGTAATCGCGTTCGAAACAATATTTAAAAGCGCATCTTTTATGAGATATTTGTCAAAAAAAATATTTGGAACCGTTTCGCTTAAATCTAGGATAAGTTTTAACCCTTTTTGGTTCATGGATTGTTTCTCTAGGGATACCAAATCCCTAATAACCTGATTAATATCCTCTTTTTGCAAAGAAAGTTTGATGTGACCCGACACCAATTTTTGAAATTTAAAATTATTGCTGATTAGGTTGTTAAGTTTACTTATATTTACTTGCGCCATATCTAAAAAATGCTTTTGTTTTTTTGTTAAAACCCCTACTGCTTCACTTCGGATAATCGCGACTGCCTCTTTAATTATCGTAAGCTTACCCCCTATCCTATGGTTAACGTAAAAATCAAATTCCGAATTTTTTTTCACTTTTTCCTTCTCCCCCTCGTAATACACCTATTACGCTAAATGTTTTGCAATCACTTCAAGAAGTTCATCTGAAGCATAAGGCTTCGCCATAAAATATCTTCCGCCTTTAATATGTTTTTCTTCCTCGGCTTTTGTAACTAAACAAGTTAAAAAAATTATCGGAATATCTTTTGTTCTAGGGTCATTTTTTAATTGTTCAGCTGTTTCCGCCCCATCCATGCCGGGCATTAGAATATCCAGTATAATCAAATCCGGCTTTTTAACCTTGGCAATTGTTACCGCGGCCAAACCGTTATCGGCAGTTAATACATCATATTGGGCGCTACTTAGTTTGGTTACCAAAAGCTCCAATACGTCTTTTTCATCATCCACAACTAAAATTGTTTTAGACATATGCATCTCCCTTAATTTATATGAATTTTTTTATTTCCGCGATCAAATCTTTGTAATCAAAAGGCTTTATTATAAACCCTTCGACATTATATTTTTTTACTGCTTTTTCCACTTTAATGGTACTGCTGGCAGTTAATAAAATAACAGGTATTTCTTTTAATTCGTCGCTTGTTTTTATGCGCCGACAAACTTCATACCCGTCTATTTTCGGCAGT
>JAHIZQ010000172.1 GCA_018814505.1 Candidatus Omnitrophota bacterium | reverse complement strand
CCTCGGCACCATAAAGAGATACATTATCTTTATCATGCGTTATCTGAAAAAATTCCCCCGCGCTCATTCTCCCTTCTTTCATAAGAAAATCAGCGGCTTCTTTACGAATAGCCTTATCCGGAAAAGTCTTTAGGCGTGAAGTATCAATAACACCTTCCGCGCCTTCAAGAGCTATAAAATCCAGGTCATAATTAGTAACCAACGAGTCTAAAAGATTTGCTATGGAATACTGCGCGGAAAGTGACGCATGCGCGTCCTGCAAATGAATAATAACTTCATTCCCTTGGGAAGAATGTATATCTACTATACTGCCCTGATTATAAGGAACCGTAACATTTCTGTGTTGAAAAGACGCACCTTGGGCCCACACTATCTGATTGTATAAAAATACTACAGCAACCGTTAATGCTATTAGTTTAGTACATTTGTATTTTCTAAAAGATAAAAGCATATAAACACCCACTATCTGTCTTTCTTTTGAACTAATAGTATAGCATTATTATTGATGTTATTCAATATTATTATGCTTATTGCAATCTTGCTTTTTTATGTTTAACAATTTGGCTTAATTTTTAACAGTTTTGTGCAAGACCTAAAATGTGGGGATATGTTAGCAAAAAGTTTGCTTGAGATAATGCCGCTTATTAGAAGGGTTAAAAATCCAATTTCACTTTGATTCCTATCACATTGTTATAAGTCCATTCCTTGCTTGAACTTTTGTTAAATTCGCACAAATAAAAAACATCAGATTTGAGGTGTGCCAACAGATTGGCCTTTATGCCGGAATAAAGACGGTTTCGGGTAAGCCTGTCCCCATGGAAATCCACAAATACTTCATCCGCCACATAAGGTTGGATATTAAATTGAGTCCATTTCCAAGGGCCTGTAACAGAAAGCTTATTTCTATACCGCCATTTGTCCGCCTTGCCATCCGGGCAACGCAGCTCAAAGCGGTTTCTATCTGAAATTTTAAACCCCTGCCACGCGGTTTTAAAAATAACGTTGCCGTGGGGACGACATTCAGTTTTCCAGGAGCCGTCTTTTTTCTCGCATATTTGACGATAATTTAAGCCGAAATCAAACCCTTTTGTCACATTATATGTAAACCCGCCGTCCGTATGTTCATAATAAAGTTCCGACACATCGCCGCCAAACCTTAATTCTTCTTCAACTTTTATTTTCAGTTTATCATTAATATTTGTTTCAATACTTTCTGTGTTCCAAACCTGTAAATCTCCATTATCAAAAGCAAAACTTAAAACCGGCATTGAAACAACATTTATACTAATAACTAAAATTACTGTTAATATTCTTTTCATTTTCACCCTTTCTATAATTGTTTTTATTATACGATTTTTTTATCTTCCCTGCCATTTCATTTTTCCCATTACGCCTTGCGCAATATTTGTCAGATGATCCCCGATTTTTTCAAAATTATCCACCAGATCAATAAAAACTAATCCGGATTTTAAATTGCATCTGCCTTCATTCAACCTATTAACATGCCTGTTTTTTAGTTTTTTTTGCAACATATTTAAAGTTGTTTCCCGCATCATCACATCTTCTGCTTTTGTTATATCATTATTTTTCAGAGCGTTCTTAGTTTCTGCCATCATTTTCTTGAGTTCATTCCACATATTATCCAGTTCTTTATTTGCTTCATCGGAAAATAAAAGTTTTTCATCTTTTTTTCTTTCAAGAAGTTCTGCTATGTTTTCCGAATGGTCGCCTATTCTTTCTATGTCATTTACACTGTGGATTAGAACCGGTAATTCTTCCGATTCTTCCTGCGGAATTTCACGTTCTGAAAGCTCAACTAAATATTGGGTTATCTCCGACTGAAGCCCATCTACTATCTGTTCCAGATTCTCAACCACTCTTAAAGGTTTAGTATCATTATTAAAAAAGCCTTTAACCGCGGCAGAAACAGCGTCATCCGCCAAACTTAACATACGGACAATTTCCATACGCGCCTGCTGCATAGCTATTGGCGGGGTTTCCAGTAAATGTTTTTCTAAATATTGGGCTCCCATTTCTACCGCGCCTTTTCTCTTTGGTACTATCCAAATACTGATTTT
>JAHIZQ010000171.1 GCA_018814505.1 Candidatus Omnitrophota bacterium | reverse complement strand
TAAAAAAACTGGATATTAAAGCAAAAAGGCTTCTTTATTATTTTAAGGCTGGAGGGTTATTAACGCATAAAGACCTTCGGTTGAAATTTCATGACTTAGAAAAAACTAATACGGATAGAGAATTGTTAGTTTTCTACTGGTGTTTACGGGCATTGAAAATTGACCAGGCAAAGCGTGGTGTGGCAGTTTCGTGGGGCGCCAAAGAAACTGCTAATTTAAAAGAAAAAGTAAATGGGGCGTATGCTTTAAACAAAAAGGAAAACATCTCTTCTTTTTTTAAAGTGAGAACCTGTGATGAGTATCTTCTTTATATTGGTCAATATCTTCTTTTTAAAAACAAGGGGTTAGAAACAAAAAAACTTAAAGAATTTAATCTGTTTTATCCTGGTTTTTCAGGATATAAAGCATTTTTTGGAGAGATGCCAGCTCAAATTGTATTGGATGAATATGGCGAAAAAGCCGGAAGATTTATGATATCAAATTTAGTTGTTCTTACTCAATATTTCTTGGATGGATTAATTCGAGGATATAAACGCCTTTCAAGACACAAAATTATGCAAAAAGATGAACCCGAAATGTTTAATTACATTAAAGAGTCCAGAAAAGATTTTGATGAACTTTTAGGAGAATTATTAATGTTTCTGCCTTCTTCAAGTTATCTTAATTACGCATTGTATCACCTCTTTATTTTTAAAGCTGTAAAGCCGATGACAGGACGTGATATATCTTTTAATGAGATGTATGACACAGAATATGTAGAAAATCTTATAAATTCTTCACCTAACAAAAATGTTATAGAAAAAAAGAGAGAAGAAATAAGGCAATACATGTGTGCTGATAAACGAGTAGAACTTCTTAATTTATATCTTCTGCGTTTGAGAATAAAAGAAGTTAGTGATTTTTATTCTCTGATGAAATGGACGGGGGAAGATAGTAGTAGTATTTCTGAAAAAACTTATATTAGAGTTTATAGGAAAGTCTTGTTGCCGATACATATAATCATGCGTTTATTTGTTATTAAATGGTTATCACTGATCAGTGCAAGGAATATATCTCGAAAAGAATACAAAAAAATCTATTGGCTCATAGAGCTTGGTAAATTCGCAGAGATACAAGCTAAAACTTCTGAGATAGAAGGGTTGCTAGAGCATTTATTAGGTAAAAGAAGTGATGAATATTATGCGGAAGAGAAAGAAGACGAGCTTAGAATGAAATTAAAGATATTTTTGCAACTTTTTTGCTTTTCAGCGTCTAGCCAAGAAAAATTTCAGTTCAATATATTTGTAAAACATTTTGTTTTTCAAAAATTACGGGTTTTTGCATTTTTTGAAAAGTACATATTGCGCAATTCCGTTAAGTTGGAAGATACAGAAATAGGCGGAATAGATTCACAGCTAGATATAATGCTTATCTATCAAAAAGAAGATTGGGAAAAGATAATAAAAGACAAGAACCGTACTTGGCAGGACAAATTTGAAAACACAATTATAAAATATTTCCCGAGGCCGTCTAACACGAGAGACTTTCTGATTAAAACTTTAATAGAAACGCATAAGGACGAATTGTCTTCGGAAGAACTTCATTTGATGACAAAAGACTTTAATCAAATCGCGCTTTGCGAAAAATATAATCTTTGGGCTATTGAAAAGGATAGGGAAGAAAATCCCGCGGATTTTGAAGGGTTTGATAACGAGTTTACAAAGATAACGGAAGTTTATTTCCCTGATTATAGCTACACGCGTGATGACCTTTTGTTGCAACTTGTAGAAGAAAAGGTTGTGAGCAGACCCCAGTACAAAAAAGTGTCGGAATGCCTGCTTATCAATTTAGATAATGCAAGAAAAGAAGAAATCCAAAACCATCTTTTTTGGGGAGATAAACTTAAATGGATGATTAAGGATATGTCGAGTGAGAATAAAGCCGATTTCTTACTTTGGGTTATGAACGCGAAAAAGAAAAAACCAGATCTTCTTTCCGCGATAGAAACAGATCTTGATATAAAACTTGATCATTTAAAAGAGCTTTTTACCGTGCGTCACGAAGGTTATTATAACCATATAGGTATGAGCCTGCGCAAAGATTTACTTCCTACGCTTTTATATGGAAAAGGCGGCATTTTTACAAACGCGAAGACTGAAACATATTTTCTGAATAAACTTTTTAAAGGAATTATCCCAAAAAAAACCAAAAATAAAGACGTTTACAAAAAGATCTGGGACGCTGTTTTTAGTGTAGTAGAGTTAGACCGGAAAATAGATATTATGGTGAATTTGTCAAAAGCGTTTTCACTGATTCCGCGCGACGCGTCCGGAAAAATAGAAAAGGGTAATGAAGGGCTAATGATAAGGGCGTTTTTAGAATCATGCGGCATAATAGGCGTAAAATTGGGGCAACTGCTTTACAGTATGGATATTGATATGTCTTCCACGATAAGAGACGAGTTATCGGGGTTAACGGGTTCTGCTAACCCTCTTGCCAAAGGAACCACATTTTCAGTTATGGATAGTGTCTTCGGCGAGTTTCAGGACTATTATCTTGAACTGTTAGAGCCCATAGGAAGCGCTTCAATAAAAATGGTATACAAAGCAAAGAACCCGGTCATATAATCATGAGACGTGATGCATCAACGGGCGAAGTTGTGTGGGCTAGTTTGTATTGGACGACCACAGGACAAATCACAGTTCAGTTTAGTAATGATAGCCTTGTTACACCAGAAATACTAGCTAGTTTGCAGGATGATATGAGTGCTGCTTGGTCTGAGTATGCGCAAGACGCTCCTGCACAATTGGCTGCTTCTCGTGAGCGTGATACTGACTCACAGTTACCAACAGCACCAACAGGTTCTCCGCTTTTAGACCATCGTTCCTTTGGTGAGATCCAGGCTTTATGGGCTGAAAAGATGACTGTCATTAACCAGATGAGTCTTTCTGAGAAAACCCAACTCTATCTTGATGTATTAGCAGGTCAAAACGAAATTGCTAAAGAAG
>JAHIZQ010000170.1 GCA_018814505.1 Candidatus Omnitrophota bacterium | reverse complement strand
TTAGCTCAGTTGGTTTAGAGCGCTACCCTTACAAGGTAGATGTCGTAGGTTCGACTCCTACATCGCCCACCATTTTTCGATATGGTTTTGAAATTTTAATATTATTTTGGTATACGAATTTTGACAGACAGTAAGTACATATGTGGGGTGGTAGTTCAGCTGGTTAGAACGTCGGACTGTCGATCCGAAGGTCGCGGGTTCGATCCCCGTCCGCCCCGCCATAGAAAACCCTTAGCAAAAAAAGCTAAGGGTTTTTGTGTAAAAGAACCAAAAACATCAGAAAGTGTGTAGGGGAGGGCCTTGCGTCCTCCCGTTTTTGTTTCGACAAAAGCAGAAATCGTAGGGGTCGCGCTTGTCCCGGCCCGATTATGACAGAACCAATTAAATTATTGAACAGTTTCAATGGAAAGACTATAATAGCGATTGTTAAATAAACAACTTTGTTTTTCGTTGAAGTCTCCAGTGTATCGCAGAAGGTGTTGTATCGAAGAAAAAAAGCGAATATTAAAAAGAAGAATAAGGGGGGAGACTATGAGAAAAATGTTTGCAATTGCAATAGCTTTAACGTTGATTTGTTCCACAGTTTTTGCTGGAGAAGTTAAAGAGGCTAGCTCTTCTTGTGCCGAAGAAACAAAAGCTAAAGAGTATGTTCCAAGCCAGGCTATTCCCGAAGACGCGGATGTATCCTCCTACGACAATGATAATGACGGTGTAGCGGATTTTAAGACTTTCGATGAAGACGATGGAATGATAAATGAAAAATCCCAGGATGATGACAGCTGGATTTGATTCTGAGCGGTTAGATGGATGCGCTCATTTTATTCACTCGAATGCCAATATGTAAGTCATTTTGCTATAGTGCCATAAGAGGCATGAGTTAAACATTTTGACAGATGGAAAATTTGAAAGGAGTATATTTGTGAAAAAAAACGTTCAAATATTTTTTTCAACAGTTCTCATCATAACTCTGGCATTAACACAGTGCGGTTGTTCAGTTTTTGCCCCCCCGACCCAGTCGTTAGTAATAACAGCCTCAGAGAAAGACGCGGAAATATTTGTTAACGGCAGTTTTGAAGGAAAAGGGTCGGTAACAATGAGAGTCCCTAAAAATGAAGACGTAGCTATTATGGCCAAGAAGAACGGTTTTTTCCCGGCGACAAGAACCATTCCTACGGAAATGAGTACAGCAGGCATTCTGGATGTTATCGGCGGATGCATTTTTATAATTCCGTTTATAGGGCTTTTTTATGCCGGGGCGCATCAGTTACAGGCTACCAAGGTACAGATGATAATGGCAGAGAGATGATGACGAAGTTTTAAATTTACAAGGAAGCGATTTAATTTTATATTACGCGCGGAACTTTTTTTAGAAAATTTTTTATGCTTGCAATTTTTTTAAATCATGCGATACTTTCTACCAAGAGTTTGTTTTAAAAAGGTTTCGAAAAAGGAAAAATAAAAGAAATGCTAAAGAAGTTTTTTTTTAACCACACGGAAGCGCCCCCAACATTCATTGATTCGATAGAAGACAAAGAACAAGTGCACATTATAAGGCTTAAAGGGCCGATTGATATGTTCACCATTCCAAGTATTCAGGAATTAAAGGAGGAAGCCGAGAAAGAAAAGGGAATGATAAGCAAGAATATTTTGCTTAATTTTGGGAAAGTTACACATATTGACGGCGCTACATGCGCTCTGCTCTTGAACATATTATCTGAACTGAAACAGGAAAAACATAAGTTGGTTATTACCAACGCGTCCGAAGAGCTTAAGAATATGATGGAGATTTCAAAAATCGGAGAATTATTTTTAGTTTACGAAACAGAAACGCAGGGTTTAGAAGAATTAAAAAAGGAGGAAGTATGAGGAAAGTTAAATGCGCCGTGAGTTGTTTGGTAGCGCTAACAATGGTGTGGGGGCTTTCAGGATGCGGAGTTCCAAAAAATCAATATGAGATATTAGAACAAAAATATGAACGTATCCAGAAAGAAATGACAAGTTTTAACGAACAGGTTAAAAAGGTAAAAAACGAAAATGAAGCCTTAGTTAAACAAAACGCGCAACTAGGAGAGGAACTAAGAAAAACTCAACAGGCAGGAAAAACAATATCACAGCTTGAAGAGCAGGTCAGAAAGCTTCAACAAGACAATAAGGCAATCGCGGACAAAAATCAGGAATTAGATAAACAGAATAAGCAATTGATGGAAACGCCCAAAAGTTAAACCAAAGCTGAGAGAATGAAAATATCTGAAAAAAAGGCAGACAGGATTTTCCTATCTGCCTTTTTCTCTCTAAAGATGTGACAGAAGTTAAGATCCCAAAAGTGAGGTGCAATGGAAACCAAAAAGACAAACGCGGTTGAAAAACTTGAAAAAAAAATGGAAGAAATGGATACGAAAAGCGAGAGATATAGGGTTCTTCAAAATGCCAAAGAATTCAAAATGTCTTGGATAGGATTAGGGCAAAGTCTTTATACCGTCTGGAAAGATAAAATGTACAAGGAATGGGGATATTCAGAGTTTGACGTGTACGCGCAAAAAGAACTTGGGATACAAAAAATAACGGCACTTAAACTTTTAAAATCATATTCGTATTTGGCGAAGGAAGAACCGCAATATTTGCGAGAAGAATATCAGGCGCAGGCAGAAGCGGCAAAAGTCCCCACATATGAAGCAGTTGACGTTTTGCGGCGAGCAAAAAACAACAAACGCTTAGATCAGGAAAACTATGAAAATATCAAAAACAGCGTTTTAAACGGAGGAAAGACTGCTAAAGAAACAACTAAAAGCCTGGCATGTGTGATGAAGCAAAAGGAACCCGAGCTCCCGGAAAAGATTAAAGAACAAAAAAGAAAAAATGCTTTAAAAAAACTTATAAACGGCCTTTTGGCAATAAAAACGGAAATTAAATACGCGAAAATTTTCTCACAAGAACTTATTAATGAAACAGAACAGCTTATGAATAAAATTGCAAAAGAAATAACCGCGAAAATAGAACAAGGCTAAAAAAAGGGAGGGGGAATGAAAAAGGCGATGTTTATCATGGTGCTTGTAAGCGTTGCGGTTATTTTTGCTTCCACCGTAACGCCTCAAGTGCAGACAGAAGAAGGTACGGTTTTTGGGCAGGAGGGAGAAGATACTGATATTCTTCCCGGGATGCAAGCGATATCGGTTGGGTCAGCAAAAGTGATTATTACCAAAGGCGCGGAGCTTAAAAAAGTGACGCCGGGACTAGTTGTGCCGCAAACCGCCGGTGAGTATACCGCGGAGGAACTGCCGGCGCTTAAAGAAAAAATTCTTCAGATTGAAGGACAAGTCGATCAAATGGAACGACAAGAAACAACAAAAGACAAGGGAGCGCCGAAAAAAGAAAGAAAACAAGATACAGAAGACTCGGAAGATACGGAAGACACACACACACCAGGAATATTAATAGCTGGATAGAGAGAAAAACGGACAGTTGGCAAAGAATATCCAAAAATACCGAGATGTAAGCGCCAGCACAAAAAAGACATTTAACTCAAAAACTTGACTTTTTGTTGAAACGCAGTACATTTAATTGTAAGGTTTTAGCCGTAGATTATATAGTATATATGTTACTATCTAATTACCTGATTATCTAATTGGCGAAGAAGAAAAGGAGCGTGGATTATGAGTATCGTGGATAAAGTGAAGGAGTTACCAAAGGTTGTTTTGGTTTTGTTTATTGCCTCAAAGTTTATTATCGGGTTAGGCCTAGGGGCGCTTTTAGTAGCGTCATTACAAGGAATCGAATGGTGGCTCATCTTAATAGGGATTGCCATGTCTATTCCAGGAGCATACATAATTTGGTTAAAAAAATAAAATTGTCGCAAAATGCGGGTAACTAAGGAGGGAAAAATGCCGTACAATAGCAAATTAGATGAAACGTTGTTTTCAAAATCATGGGAAAACGGCGATGATAGATTAACAGTAAGCGTTCATTCCTACAACAAAGGGACAAAAAAACTTCAACTTGCGCGGGAAAGTAAAAACGCACAGGGAGAACTTCGGTTCGCCAAATTGGGAAGAATGACAAAACTTGAAACAGAGGCTGTGCTTCCCCTCATTCAGGAAGCAATGCAATTTATGGACTAGATGTCGCTAAACAAAGCTTATAAGTAAAAAAAACGCAGTATAGAGCAAAAAAGGAACGTGTGCAAATATTAAGAAAAGTTTTTTTCTATATTTTTGTTTTGGTATATGTGGTTTTTTGCCCTTTAATGATACTTTACGCGATGGGGTATCTTTATAAACCGGGCGGGGAACAAGGGGTAGTAAAAGCGGGGCTTATCGCGCTTGCTTCAGTCCCTTCCGGCGCTTCCATATACATGAATGAAAGCCGTTATACAAAGAAAACGCCCACGGTTATCTACAATTTATTACCGGGAGAGTATGCAATAAGACTGGAGCTTGATAATCATAAAAAGTGGGAAAAGAAAGTTCCAGTTGAAGCAGAAAAAGCCACGGTATTGGATAAAATCATACTTTTACCTGATTCCTGGGAAAAGCAAAAAATCTGTTCAACAAAAATAAATCAAATCATTCCTATTCCAAAGACCAATTTTTTCTTAGCCGCGAAAGGGGACGAATTAAAGGATTGGTATCTGGTTGGTTCCAAAGATGCAAAATATTGGCCGTTAATAAAAGCAGAAGATAAGTTAGGGAACTGCGTTGTAGAAAAATATTTTCTTTCGGAAGAAGGAAGCAATGCCGGGCTTTTTTATGTGAAAGCAGACGCTGGCAAAAGATATCTATTTGTTTTGTTTAATGGCGAAAATAGCGAGATTCAAGACATAACAGCGCTTATTCCGGAAGATATGGAACAAATTAAATGGCTTCCGAACCAGGAGAACAAGCTCTTTGTTTTTCACAGCAAAAGTATAACGAGAATAGATTTAGATACAGGCGCGGTATATCCCAAGTATATCCCTGATGTGAAAGGATATGGACTGTTTGGAGGACAAATATATCTCATTTCTGAGAACAATGAGTTTTTGCAGACGGACTATAACAACAACAGTTCCAAGGTTTTAATGGACGATAAAAAATTAGGAGAACAGCTTTTTGGAAAAGCAGAATATTTAGACGTAAAAGCTATATCTAACACGGTTTTTCTTTTTCTGAGTAACGACGGGAAACTGGTAACAAACAAACTGCCATATCAATTTATGGACGGAAAAATAAAGGAAACGGTTTATGACAACTTTTCGGGAGATGTTATTTGTTGGCAGAAAGACAAAATAGGGGTAATTGATTTTTTGGAGGAGGAAACCGGAAACGTTTTATTTGAAACAGGGCCCGCGTTTGAGTGGGCTTATGAAAAAGCGGCGAACATAAAACAAGCTTTTTGGGTTTATAATGGGTCGCACATATTATTTTTAGACAGGAACAGGTTATTTTTTACTGAACTTGAAGAGTTCAATAGTTTTGCAACAGAACCTCTTTTTGAAGTGCAAAAAGGAAGTTTGTGTTTTTATTCGGAGGATACAGGGAAAATTTACTATCTTGACGCTTCCGGAAGCGGGCAACTTTATTCATCGGATATAATCCCGGGCAAAGGATCTTCAGTCCGTCCTTTTTCTCAGACGAAAGAAGGTAAAAAAATTGAAGAAGTCGAAAAATTAAAGAAGAGAGAAATAGATGAAATTTGAGTTTTCCGGAAACAATTTGTCAGGAAAAGACCGCAAGCTTCAGAGGTTTTTTGAAATTCTTCCGGGCACAACAAGTTGGGTTATCATTATTGGAATGCTTATTTTGTCTTTTCAACAACCGATTTACGCGGCGGTAATAATCATAGCGTTTGATTTTTATTGGCTCCTTCGCTTGCTGTATCTAACGCTCTTTTTAATTTTTTCATACATAAGATTAACCGCGGAAAAAGAGACAAATTGGATGGAGCGAGTTCGAAAACTTGATAATCTTGAGGATTATTTAGAAGAACTTACGGCGTGCAAAAAACAGGTGAATAAAAAACAAAAACTTTCGGATAAAGCATTGTTAAGCGAAGTTGAAGAATTTCATAAATCCGGAAGCAATAAAGCTCAGTTGAACGATCTATATAACCTTGTAATTATACCTGTTGCCAAAGAAACGAGGGAAATTGTTGAACCTGGACTTAAAAGTATCGCGGAGAGCTCCTTCCCTCTTAAACAGATAATAATAGTCCTGGCAGTTGAAGAGAGGGCAGATGAAACCGTAAAAAATGATATAAGGCATTTGGCACAAACGTATCAGGACAAATTTTTTGATATAATGATCTTTCTGCATCCGGATGGGATTGCCGGTGAAGCTAAGGCAAAAGGGGCTAACGTGTCTTTTGCCGCGAAAAAGGCGGCAGAATATTTAGCCGCTAAAAATATTTCGTTTGAAAACGTTATCGTTTCCTGTTTTGATTCAGATACAGTGGTCAACTCGGAGTATTTTGCGAGTTTAACATATTATTTTCAGGTGTGTCCGCGAAGGGAACGCGCGAGTTTTCAGCCGGTACCCGTGTACAATAATAACATTTGGGAAGCCCCGGGGATCACAAGGGTACTTGAAACAGGGTCATCTTTTTTTCAGCTTATCGAAGCGACGAATCCCGAAAAGCTAGTTACGTTTTCAAGCCATAGCATGAGTTTTAAGGCTTTGGTAGACATAGGATATTGGCCGGTAGACATGATCTCGGACGATTCGGCTATTTTCTGGAAAGCGTTTGTTCATTTTGACGGGGAATACAAAGTAATTCCCATGTATACGACGCTTTCTATGGACGCGGTTGTCGCGGGAACCTGGTGGAAAACGGTCAAAAACGTATATAAACAAAAAAGGAGATGGGCTTGGGGTGTCGAGAATTTTCCAATTGTTATGCGGGCGTTTTTAAAAAACAAAAATATTTCCGTATTTTTTAAAATAAAGCAGGCCTTTAAACTTTTTGAAGGGCATGTGGCTTGGGCAACCTGGGCGTTTTTATTAACATTTATAGGATGGCTTCCAGCGATTTTCGCGGGAAGAGAATTCTCGCATTCTGTGCTTTACTATAGCGCGCCTCGCATAATGGGAATAATATTTAATCTTGCGTCATTCTCTCTGATTACCAGCATTATACTAAGTTTGCTTTTATTGCCGAAACCTACGGAGAAAAATTCTATTGGAAAAAGAGTTGGATACGCTTTTCAATGGTTATTGGTTCCGTTTACAATGGTTTTTTTAAGCGCTTTACCCGCGCTAGATGCACAGACAAGAATGCTTCTGGGGAAATATATGACATTTTGGGTTACGGACAAAAAAAGAACTGTTGATTAAATAAAAAAGAAGGAACGTATATGAAAAAACGCAGTACTATCGTTTTTGTGGTCTTAATTTTATTGTCTTTTAACGCAAAAGCGTTAGCTGTAGAAGTAGGAACAACGTTTAGCTCGTTGCAATGTAAGTATCTGGGGTTAGATTGGAAAAAAACATATTTGAATATTTTAAATGCGGGATATGATGTTATAAGAATTGGAGCTTATTGGAGTGAAATAGAAAAAAAAGACAATTTTTACGATTTTTCTGAACTCGAATGGCAGGTGAAGTCAGCCGAAGCAAGGGGCGTCCCCGTTGTTTTAACTGTCGGAATGAAAGCTCCGCGATGGCCGGAATTTTTTATACCGGAATGGGTTTTGGAAAAAACAAATCCCGGAATTGCCGCTGATGTTTCAAAACATAGCTTGATTCGGGAGCGAACACTGGAGTTTATAAAAACAGTAGTTGAAAAATACAACGGTAGAGAGATTATCAAATATTGGCAGGTGGAGAATGAAGCACTTAACCATATCGGCCAGAAACATTGGTACATCGGCGTTGATTTTTTAAGAGAAGAAGTAGATTTGGTCAGAAGGCTAGATACAAAAGGTAGAGACGTTATTTTGACTTCCGCGACGTATCCAAACAAATTTTTAAGATTCATAGCGAGTCTTTTTGATTATCACAACCCGATAAAAGAATATACAAAAATGGCCGATATTGTAGGAATCAATGTGTACCCCATAGTGGGATGCAAAATTTTCTTTAAAAAATTTTCTTTTGAAACAAATCTTAAAGAAAGAATAGAATATTTTTCTCCGCTCATAAACGATATTCGCGAGAACAAAAAGAAGGTGTGGGTAACAGAACTTCAAGCCGAACCGTGGGAACCGGGACACTTAGTGTACACGAAAGAACAACAGCCTAAAACTGCGTCAGCTCCGATGACAAAAGAATTATTCAAAGAGATGTCAGCTCTAGGTGTGGATACAATTCTTTTGTGGGGCGCGGAATATTGGCAGTTTCGCGCGGAAGCTTATAACGAAACACAATGGGTTGAAATGAATACAGATCTTTTAAAGATCCGCAATAAAGAGAGATAATTCAAAAGGAGGAGTAATGAATCAAGATGTTTCGGATAATAAAAAAAACAGTAGCATTTTCGTTTGTGTTATTGCGGCTGTGGCGGCTTTTGCCGGTCTTCTTTTCGGATATGATACAGGAGTAATTTCAGGAGCCATACTTTTTATTAAAGATCAGTTCGCGCTTTCCCCGACGGTGGAAGAAGCGGTAGTAAGCGCGGTGCTTTTAGGTGCTGTTATCGGTGCCGCATCAAGCGGACAGTTGTCCGATAAGTTTGGCCGGCGTCGAGTGCTTATAGTAACAGCCATTATATTCGCGTTAGGTTCTATTGGAACGGCAATGGCACCTTCAGTTGCCATTTTGATAGCAGGACGCATTGTCATAGGGGTTGCGATAGGTGTAGCATCTTTTACGGCGCCCCTATACATTTCGGAAGTATCGCCGGCACATATTAGAGGAGCCTTGGTTTCGCTCAACCAGTTAGCAATAACTTGTGGTATTGTTTTTTCTTATGTTGTGGATTATTCGTTGGCAGGGAATGAAAGCTGGCGATGGATGTTTGGGATCGGTGTTTTGCCCGCGATTGTACTGGGTGTTGGCATGCTTTTTCTTCCGGAAAGCCCAAGATGGCTGATGAGCCGGAATCTTGGTGAAATCGCGAAAAAAGTACTGGCTAAAGTAAGGGGCCGAGAGGATGTTCAGGAAGAAATAAACGAAATAAAAGAAACATTGGGGGAAGAAAGCGGGGGTTGGAAAGAGTTGTGGGAGCCGTGGCTTAGGCTTCCGCTTTTTATTGGGCTCATACTAGGTCTTTTTCAGCAGATTACAGGCATAAATGTAGTTATCTATTACGCGCCTACAATATTTGAATTTGCGGGTTTTAATTCCGCGGCGGTTGCAATATTAGCGACGGCAGGAGTAGGTATAGTAAATGTTGCCATGACGATTGTCGCGGTAAAACTTGTAGACAGAGTGGGCCGAAGGCCGCTTCTGGCTATCGGTCTTATTGGTATGACCATAAGCCTTACGGTTTTAGGAATAGCATTTTCACTACCAACATTAACAGTAGCTTTAAAATGGATAGCGGTGGGCAGTTTAATGCTTTATGTCGCATCTTTTGCCATCAGTTTAGGACCTATTTTCTGGTTAATTATAGCTGAGATTTATCCTCTAAAAATACGAGGTCGGGCAATGAGTCTTGCTACAATGTTTAGTTGGATATGTAATTTAGTGGTCGCGATGACGTTTCTTACTCTTATTCAAAAATTAGGCAAAGCCGGAACTTTCTGGACGTATGGCGCGATATGTATTGTTGGCTGGGTGTTTTGTTATTTCTTTGTTCCAGAAACAAAAGGGCATAGCCTAGAAGAAATCGAAGAGCATTGGAAAAAGCGTAAAGGGCCGAGAGCTTTATGATAATGCTTGGGCAAGATAAGCGGGTTTACAATGAAAAGAAAGGATAACCCATGAAAATAGGAATAATGTCGGCGTGGAATACAACCAGCGGAGTGGCGATGCACGCGGAGCCAATCGGAAAAGCCTTTAAAAAACTGGGACATGAAATTAAAGTTTTTACGTTTTTAGAAAACGATCATCATGGAGAAGGCATAACTGCTAAAGACGAAAATTATGTTGTAAGATGTTTCGGAACAAGACCTCATACTAACAGCTTAGATCCGCGGCCATTATTGGAAGAAGACTACGACGTTCTTTTAGTTGAAGATTTAGGAATGCTTCCGGCAGAGAAACTGGCAAACATTATGTCCGCGATTAAAAAGAAAGCAAAAGTAATTCATGTTGTTCATGAAAACAAAATGTGTGAACATTCGTGGTTTTATCAAATTGATTGGGACAAAGTAATTTATTTTGACAAAAGACAGGAATTTTTAAAAGCAGTATATCCTAACGCGGAATATGTTCCTTTTCCGTGTTTTCCGTTAAGGGGAGGAGACAAAATAACTGCCAGAAAAAAACTTAAACTGCCTTTGGACAAAAAAATCATATATGCTTTTGGACATAGAGGGTATCATTCATATTACAGAGATTTGCCTCCAAAACTTAAGAGAAAAGCTGTTCTTTTACATGTGATAACATCTGATTATCAAATGTTAGAGGAGTTAACTCCCGCTGATTGGAGAATAGTCGTAAGAGAAGATGTGTTAACCACTCAAAAATTTGATGATTATCTTTTCGCTTCGGACGCGGCGTTATTTCATAAGTTTCAAAGCAGGGCTCATGCGGTAGTATCATCCACTGTTTATCAGGCGCTTGGCGCGGGTTGCCCTATTTTTGTGCCGCAACAATCAGATTTTTTTCATTCATGGAAAAAAGAACTTATACATTACCGAGACATAACGGCGCTTAATAAAAAGCTTGTAGATTTTTTTGGGGATAAAAGAAAAAGAAAAACACTTCAAGAAGAAGCAGAAAAATTTGTAGAAAAACATTCCCCAGAAAAAATAGCGCAGAAGTATATAAACATTTTTGAAAAAACATTAACATGCAAGTAGAAAAGGAAAACGTGCGCTAAGAGAAAAAATGAAGAAGATTATCGCGAAAGAGTTAGGAAAACATATCCCGTTTACGATTTTCGGGGCAATAACAGGCATTCTGATGATGTTTCTTTTCGACAAAGTGCCGTATCAAACCTCATATAGCATTTTTTATGTGCTTCATCCAGCACATGTATTTTTAAGCGCTTTGGTGACAGCCTCCATGTATAAAAACTACAAATGTAAACAAGACAGTCGCAAATGCAGTATTTTTGGGCTTATTGCGATTGGTTTTTTAGGGTCAATTGGAATCGCTACTTTAAGTGATTCACTTGTGCCTTATTGGGGCGAAATTTTATTGAAAATGCCTCACGCGGAGCCGCACATAGGTTTTATAGAAGACTGGTATGTTGTCGTGCCGTTAGCCGGATTCGGGATAGTGATCGCGTATTTTTGGCCGTCAACAAAATTTCCGCACGCGGGCCATGTTTTAATAAGCACATGGGCTTCTTTATTCCATATGATTATGGCCGGAGGAAAGCCGGGTACAGTATTTTTAACTGTAGCAATTTTCACGTTTTTGTTTTTAGCAGTGTGGGTTCCGTGTTGTATAAGCGATATAGTGTTTCCATTGCTTTTTGTGGGGAAAAAAGAGAACAAAGAATTGTAAAAATAAAGAAACGGAATACTTGTTATCCAAAAATAAGGCGGGATACTTTATAAAGTTGGAATAGGGGACAAAATTTTTTTTTAAAATAAAGGAGGGAGAAATGAAAAAAACAACAGGAATGATTTTAACCGCTATTTTTATATGTACAGTAATGCCCATTGGAGTCGCCATTGCACAGGATAGCGCAAAAGATCAACGAATAAAAGAAGAAATCCGCGCGCATCACGACAAAATCCAAATGCTAAAGAAAGAACTAGAACAAACGGCAGGGTCTTCTGCGATGGGAGCGGCAGAATATTCTGACGCGGAAAGTTCATATGGACAAGAAAGTGTGGATATGACACAACCAGTATCTTCTCCGGGAGAAGGAAAGCCGGGAGAGATGAGAGGAAAAGGCCCGAGACCGGGAGAAAGAAAGCCGGGAGAGATGAGAGGAAAAGGCCCGAGACTGGGAGAAAGAAAGCCGGGAGAGATGAAAGGAAAAGGCCCGAGACCGGGAGAAAGAAAGCCGGGAACTATTCAGAGAAAAACTCCAGGAGGGAACCAAAACCGCGGGCAAAAAGGCAACGCAGGCAAAACTTCTGGTGTGGGTCAAAGAAAAAGCGGTGGGCAGTCCGCGGGCAATAAGGGCGGCGGACGAAAGAGGTAAAAATGAGTATAATAAAAAATATTGCGATGATGTGTCTTTTTAGCGCGCTAGTTTCACCCTGTCTTTACGCTCAGGAAGAACAAAAAGAGGAAATTCCTGCCGGGATGGAAGTCGTATACATTGGGAACACAAAAAGCGTAGTCCCCGCGGGAACAAAAGTGCATAAAAGTAAAGGATTTATGATTTTGGAAAGTACGCCAGAATATGTAGGTCGAAGATTTAAGGAACATCATGAGAAGCTTGGAAGTATACAAAAAGAAAAAGATTTGCTGGAAAACGAAGTGCAAAAATTAAAGGAAGAACTAGCAAATAAAACCCAGGAAATCGACAAAATACAGAAAGACATAAGGCGAAATACAAATAAAATTAAGAACCTAGAAGAAGAAATCTGGGGACACTAATTATGTTTTACTAGTCACTAAAAATAATGAAAATGCCTCGAATTAGTTTGTTTGGGGCATTTTTTTGTGATCATTTAGCTGGTTGAAAATTAAAAGAAATCCCTCTTAATCTCTCTTTTGCAAAGGGAGAGATTTAATTTGCCAAAGGTATACATTTTTTTAACTCAGAAGTTCTGCCTATGAACGAAGAAGGGCGCTAGAAAACTCACTTTTTAATTGTTAAAAAAATAACACAAAATTAACACAAAATGAACAATGAAAAGGCATACTCTAGGTAAGTGAAAGCAGGAATTAAGACGCAACGATAGTGGAGGTGCATTATGATGAAGCACAAAATACTAATTATTGATGACGAAAAAGAGTTTACAGTCTTGATAAAAGAAGTTTTAGAAAATACTGGAAAATATGAGGTTGAAACCGTGAATAAAGCGCGTATGGGGTTTTCTTCAGTAACAAGTTTTAACCCGGATATGATTCTTCTTGATTTAGTGATGCCGGAAGAAGACGGAATATCTATTGCCTTAAAGATAAGAGATGATGAAAAAACTAAGGATGTGCCTATAATTTTTTTAACAGGAATAATAAAAAAAGAGGAAATTCTAAGACAGCCAGCAACGCTTAAGGGAATACATTTTTTAGCAAAACCAGTAAGCTTAAAAGAATTAATATCGACGATTGAGATGTGGTTACCTAAAAAATAGTTTTAAGAAAATCTATTTTCGGGCAATTCATTTTGATAAATCTAAAATCTTCAGGTATACTCATATCTTAGGAAACTATTAATAACAATAATATTCTTAAAGACTAGCGGGATATATGATAAATAACAGGGGTATCGCTTTTAAACTTACCTTTTTTATTCTTACGAGTTGCGTGATAATTTTTATTGTTATCTTTGGATACAATTATTCTTTCTCCCGGAAAGTGATAATAGAAAAAACAGAAGAAAATGCTGATACGCTTGCGGGTGCTACGGTAAACAGAATTGAAACCATTTTATCTGCGGTAAAAAAAGTTCCTTCCCAAATCGCGAATTCTTTGGAGCACACTTCTTTTGACAAAGAAAACTTACTAAAAATGCTAAAAGCGGTGGTTGCTACGAATCCCGAAATATATGGGGCGACTATTGCTTTTGAACCTTACTCTTTTGATGAAAACGTTTTATATTTTGCCCCGTATTTCTATAAAAATAATGGGGGGATAAGTTTTACTTATTTGGGCAAAGAGGCGTATCAATATTTTAACTGGGAATGGTACAGTTTGCCTAAAACTCTGGGGTTCCCGGTGTGGAGCGAACCATATTATGATGAAGGTGGCGGGAATATCGTAATGTCAACCTATTCAGTCCCTTTTTATAGGGACGTGGGAGCGAAAAGAATATTCACGGGAATAGTAACGGCGGACATTTCATTAACCTGGCTTCAAAAAATAGTAGCGTCTACAAAAATAGGTAAAACCGGATATGGATTTTTGATTTCAAAAAAAGGAACAATTGTTACTTATCCGCGCCAGGATTCAATAATGAATGAAACCATATTCAGTATCGCGTCAGCCCAAAACAACAAAGTGCTAAAAAAAATTGGGACGGAAATGATATCCGGGGATAGCGGATTTAAGTCGTTTTTTGACAGTTTAAACAATGAAAAAATGTGGATATTTTACGCGCCGATACCCTCAAGCGGGTGGTCGTTGGGAATAGTGATTTCTCAGAAAGAACTAATGGCGGATGTTCTGCGGCTAAACAGCGTTGTGTTTGGGCTTGGCCTGGCAGGTTTAGTTTTTTTGTTTGTAGTTATATTTTTCATTGCCCGGTCTATTACAAAACCTTTACGCGGGCTTGTTTTCGCGACAAAAGAAATCTCGAATGGGAAAATGGATTTTTACGTGCCAAAAGTAAAATCTCATGACGAAGTTGGCAAACTTACGGTAGCGTTTACTTGTATGAAAAAAGCATTAAAGTTGTATATTAAAGAATTGACGAGAACTACCGCGGAAAAGGAACGCATAGAAAGCGAATTAAAAATCGCGCATAACATCCAGATGGGAATTGTGCCTAAAAATTTTTCCGTGGATTCAAAAAAAGAAACACTTGATATTTACGCTATTTTAGAACCAGCAAAAGAAGTAGGAGGCGACTTTTACGATTTTTTTCTTATAGACGAGAAGCATTTTTGTTTTATCATTGCGGATATTTCCGGAAAAGGCGTTCCAGCGGCTTTGTTTATGGCCGTCGCGAAAACATTAATAAAAACTGTGGTAAAAGAAATAAAAGATCCGTCAAAAGCAATAAGCCGGCTTAATAAGGAGTTTGCTGAGAACAATACGGCGGGTATTTTTAT
>JAHIZQ010000169.1 GCA_018814505.1 Candidatus Omnitrophota bacterium | reverse complement strand
TAGAGTGTTTGCCGACAGCCATTCCGGAACATATTGACGTAAATGTAGATGGTTTGCATATTGGCGAAGCTATTCATATTAAAGATATGACGTTTCCTGAAGGCGTGACTGTGTTAGAAGAACCGGACCAGGTTGTTGTTTCCGTGAGTGTGCCGCAAGCCGAAGAAGAGGAAGAAGAGGAAATTGTAACGGAGGAAGGGGGAGAACCCGAAGTTATAAAGAAAGGTAAGAAAGAAGAAGCAGGAGAAGGAGAAGAGACATCAGTAGAAAAAGAAGCAAAGCCGAAGAAAGATGAATAGAGGATAGCGAATAATTACACGGTATTAGAGAGCTCTATTCCTTTGTTAAAAGTGTAAGCGCTAATTATGAAAATAATAGTTGGGTTAGGAAATCCGGGATTAAAATATAAAAATACGAGGCATAATGCCGGGTTTTTAGTGTTAAAAATACTTGCGGATAAACATAAAATAAAGATCAAAAAAAAGGGGTTCAATGGTGTTTATGGAATTGGCCGCATAAAACAGCAAGAAGTTATGTTGTTTGAACCATTGACGTATATGAACCTTTCGGGAGAGGCGGTAGTTTCAGTTTGCTCTTCAAAACTGGAACTACAAAAAGATCTGTTAGTAATAAGCGATGATATTACTCTGCCTTTGGGCACAATCAGGATAAGAGAAAAAGGTTCCGCGGGCGGGCATAATGGGCTTAAATCTGTTATCGGAAAAATCGGCCAGGATTTTGCAAGATTAAGAATTGGTGTTGGTATGGAGAGTGAGGGTGGAGATGTATCACAGTATGTATTGTCATCATTCTCGCGTGGCGAAAAGGCTTTTTTGAAAGAATCTTTAACTAGAGCCCAGGAAGCAGTTGAAATGTGGCTTTTAACAGAAGACGTAAAACGGGTTATGAATCGGTACAATGGACAGAATGCGTAGTGTGGATATTCTGATAAAGTGAATACTGCGTGTAGCAGTAAAACAACTTGATTGTATTAAAAATGTGTGTTATTATCTAACAACTAAATTTGGTGGTAAAATATGGAAAAAGCAAGATCATACACAGGGTTATTTATTATCGTTCCTGAAAAACAGGACGAAATAGGCGAAGTTAAAAACGGTATAAGCTTAGTCATCGGGGAAAATACGGGTAAAATCGTAAAAGAGAACATGATAGGCAAACGAAAATTAGCTTATCCTATTAAGAAGAAAAATGATGGTGTTTATTACGAAGTTACTTTTACCGCGTTACCTAAGAGCGTAACTAAAATGCGCAAGCTGTTTCAGATAAATACTGACATATTGCGAACGTTGATAGACAAAAGCTAATAAATGTAGTTCAAAATAGCAAACGAATAGAAACAAGCTGAAACTTTTCTATTTTGCCATATATTTTGGAAAGTAAAACAACATGGAGGTAAAATGGCGGCCAGTATGAACAAAGTTTTTTTAATGGGAAATTTAACAAGAGACCCTGAACTAAGATATGTTCCAAGTGGGTCAGCAGTTGCGAATTTTTCAGTGGCAGTGAATCGGGTATACAAAGACAGCACTGGAGAAAGAAAGGAAGATACTTCTTTTGTCCGTGTTGTTGTATGGGGAAAAATGGCTGAAATTTGTGGTGAATATTTAACAAAAGGTCGTCCGGTTTTGGTCGAAGGGCGCTTAAAGTCTCGTACTTGGGAGGGCCAAGACGGTCAAAAAAGAAGCGCATTGGATGTTGTTGCGACTAGCGTGCAGTTTTTAGGCGCGCGGGACAAAAATCAGCAGGCGAGAGAAAGTGTTCCCGGGAGCAATATGGATAATTCGGGCAATAGAAATTCTCAGTCAGCAGGTTATGATGAAATCGATTCAATAGACATAGATGCGGGATCAGAAGGTCCGATTCCATTTTAAGCAAAATAACAAGAGAGCGGTAGCTATGGGAAAAAAGAAAATTATTAAAAAAAGCAGAAAAATATTTAAAAAGAAACCTTGCCGGTTATGTCGGGACAAAATGGAATCAGTTGATTATAAAAATGTTGATTTCTTAAACAGATTTATATCAGACAGGGGAAGAATTATAACATCGCGCATTACGGGTAATTGTGCTAAACATCAAAGAATGGTTGCGAACGCTGTAAAAAAAGCTCGATTAGCGGCTTTTTTACCTTTTGTAAAAATAAAGGAAGGGTTAGCGCGCAGAAGGCCGAGGAGAGCGTAATGAAAGTTATTTTACTGAAAGATGTCGATAAAGTTGGCGCTATTGGAGATGAATTAATCGTTAAAGACGGTTACGCGCGCAACTATTTGATTCCCCAAAAATTAGGAATAGAATCAAATGCTGGTGCGGTGCGTGTATTAGAACAGAAAAAGAAAGAACGCGAAAGAAGAGAGAAAAAAATTAAAGAAGAGTGTCTTGCTATGGCTGAAAAAATGAAAGGTCTTTCTTGCACGGTTTCTATGGAAGCGGGCGAGAATGACAAACTTTTTGGAGCTGTAACGGCAGAAATGATCGCGGACGTTCTTTTTGATGAGGGCATAGAAGTAGACAAAAGAAAAATAGTTCTTGAAGAACCGATCAAAGCTTTGGGTGTTTATAATGTGGAAATTCGATTGCATCCGGAAGTTAAGAGCCAAGTTCGGATTTGGATTGTTAAGAAATAACCGGTCCTACCTGAAAAGTTTATATGATTCCGAAAACGCTTATCGACAAGGTACCGCCACAGAATATAGAGGCAGAAATTGCAGTGCTGGGGTCAATGCTTATAGATCGTGAAGCCATCTCCAGGGCTGTAGAACAACTAGAACAGGAAGCTTTTTATTCTGAAAGCCATCGAAAGATATATCAGGCGATAATAAAGCTTTATGATGAAAATGAACCTGTTGACATTATAACCCTTACCGAAGAATTAAAAAAAAGAAACAGTATTGACGAAATAGGCGGGCCCGCCTATATTTCTGAAATAACCAACAGTATCCCAACTTCTGCTAACATCGAGTATTACACAAAAATTTAAGAGAAAAATATCTCTTGAGACGTTTAATAGAAACCGCGACCAAAATTGTAGCGGAAGGATTTGATCCTTCCGGCAACGTTGATGAACTTTTGGATCGCGCGGAGAAGTTAATATTTGATATAACATCAACACATAAGCGGGAAATGAGCCTTTCTGGGATGCGGGAGATAGTTAAAGAAAGTATTGAAATTATTGACCGCCTTTATCAGAGAAAAGAAAACATTACGGGTATTGCTACAGGGTTTCACGATTTAGATGTAATGACAGCCGGGCTTCAGAAATCAGATTTACTTGTACTTGCCGGAAGGCCAAGTATGGGAAAAAGTGCGTTGGCCATATCTATTCTTGAACACGCAGGTGTTGTTGGAAAGGTACCATGCGCGTATTTTAGTTTAGAAATGTCAAAAGAACAGCTTGCCCAAAGAATGCTTTGTTCTATAGCCGGGGTGAACGCGCACAAGGTAAGAACCGGTTTTTTTTCACAGACCGATTGGCCTAAACTTGTGACTGCGGCAGGCAAACTTTCAGAATCTCCCATTTTTGTTGATGATACGCCTGGAATATCAGCGTTAGAATTAAGGGCCAAATCTAGGCGCCTTAAGGCGAAACATGACATTCAACTTATAATAGTTGATTATTTACAGCTTATGCGTGGCGGGTATAGAATAGAAAACCGTCAGCAGGAGATATCTGAGATATCGCGGTCAATGAAAGCCTTGGCTCGGGAATTGAATTTGCCTATTATCGCGATTAGCCAGCTTTCCCGGGCAGTAGAACAAAGGGTCGATCATAGGCCTCAACTTTCAGATCTTAGAGAATCGGGAGCAATAGAACAGGACGCGGATTTGGTTATGCTTCTTCTTAGGGAAGAATATTACAATCCTACGGATGAAAATAAGGGCATAGCTGAGGTAATTGTTGCAAAGCAAAGACATGGCCCTGTCGGGACCGTTAAAATCGCGTTTCTCCCAGAATTTACAAAATTCAGTAATTTGTCCAGGATAGAAAAAGAGGAAGAAGGTTTTTAATGAAGAGAAAACTATTTTTGTTGGTTTTTATTCTGATGGCTGGGTGTATGAGTTTCAATTCTTTTGTTTGGAGTCAAGAGAAGCAAGTAGAAACAGTGCGTATTGTAAACATCCAGATAAAAGGCAATAATGCGATTAGCACAGCGACCATTCTGAACAAAATAAAAATGCGGAAAGGTGATATTTTTGAAAAAAACGCGCTTAACAATGAATTGAAACGCTTGTATGCTATGGGCTATTTTTCAGATGTATTCGTTGAGACAGAAGAAAAACCGGAAGGGATGATAATTATTTTTTCCGTAATTGAAAAACCTATTATAACGGACATAGAATTTAAGGGAAATTCCCGCATAAATAAGGCAAAATTAGAGAAAAAACTTGTAGTAAAAAAAGGTACTTTGCTCGATTATAATCTTCTTTCCCAGGACGTATTAGAAATAAAGAATTTTTACATAGAAGAGGGATACAACCGGGTTAAAGTTAATTATAGTGCCGAGTCGGGCGCAGACAAGAGCAAAGTTACAGTTGTTTTTAGGATAGACGAAGGATACGTTTTGAGAATTAAAGCTATAACATTTGAAGGAAACGAACATATACAGGCTAATGAGTTGACAAAATACATGGCGACTAAACCGGAATTTTTCTTTTTTCAAAAAGGAGCTTTTGACGAAGATGAATTTCAGGCGGATTTAGACAGAATTAGCGCGGCGTATCGAAGTAAGGGATTTTTAGACGTAAAAATATCCAGTAGAGCCGAATATTCAGAAAACAAGAAAGAAGTTAATCTAATTGTTATAGTCGATGAGGGGAAAGAGTATCTTATAGGCGAAATCAAAGTAAAAGGCGAACTAGTTTTTCCTGAAGAAGACGTTTGGAAAAAAATAAATATAAAAACAGGCACTGCTTTTGATTACGCGAAAATAAAGAGAGACGTAGAATCGATAAGAACATTTTATTACGATAAGGGATACATGAATGCGGAAGTAAATTTGTATCATTCTTATAACGCCCAAAAAGATAAAATGGACTTAGTTTTTGATATTAAAGCGAATGATGTAACGTATGTTGGCAAGGTAAACATTATAGGAAACACAAAGACAAAAGACAAAATTATCCGTAGGGAAATTAGAGCCTATCCGGGAGAGAAATATAATGGAGAACAACTACGTTTAAGTAAAGAACGTATTTATAACCTTGGTTTTTTTGAAGACGTCTATTTGGAAACAGTTCCGACTAAAGATGGGAACGTGAAAAATTTGAATGTCTCTGTAAAAGAAACCAAGACAGGAGATTTTTCTTTCGGTGGCGGGTATAGTTCAGTTGATGCTTTTATAGGTTTTGTCCAGGTCAAACAGAGAAATTTTGATATTTTGAATTTTCCTACTTTTACTGGTAGCGGCCAGGATCTTACAATTAGAGCTGAAGCGGGAAGTGCTAAGACGAATTACTATGTAAGCTGGACAGATCCATGGATATTCGATTATCCATATTTATTCGGATTCGATCTTTACAGAGAAGAACATCAAAGATATGGTATGTCAGGATATGATTATGGAGAAAGGCGTACCGGAAGCTCTTTGAGGCTGGGCAAAGATATAACAGACTCTTTGAGCGCGGGTCTTATTTATAATCTTGAAGAAGTGAAAATAAGCGATTTGCCGGACGATGTCAGTAATGACCTGAAAGACGAACGTGGAGAAAACATGTTAAGCCGTGTTACTTTGAAGTTACAGTATGATACACGGGACAACAAATTTTCTCCTTCAAGAGGTTTTCTGTCAGGCGGATTTGTTGAAAACGCAGGTGGGTTTATTGGCGGATCCAGAGATTTTGTAAAGTGTTATGCGTATACAAGTTTCTATCACAGACTGATAAAGGACATTGTGTTAGAGCTTGCCGCGCGGGGCGGTATTGTCCAAAACTATGCTGATACGAATACAGTTCCGATTTATGAAAGGTTTTACGCTGGCGGCGCTACCACGATACGCGGTTACAAAGAAAGAGGAGTCGGCCCCCGGGATTCTTTTGATAAAAACATAGTTGTAGGAGGCAAGGCTCTACTTTTAGGTAACGCCGAAATTACGTTTCCAATATTCAAGAAATTGATAAAAGGTGCCGTTTTTTATGATGTTGGAAGTGTTTCAAACCAATTCAGCGAAATGTTTGAAGAAACGCAGTATAAACAGGGCGCCGGTGTTGGCGTGAGGGTAAAAACCCCTATTGGGCCGGTAAAGCTCGATTATGGATACCCGCTTAATGAGAATGAGGGGGACAAAAAAGAAGGACAGTTTTATTTTAGCGTGAGTCACGGGTTTTAAGATTATAGGCATAAAAAGGCGCGATGTGTTTTGTATGGTACAAATGAAAACGCATTAAATTAAAGAGGAGAAAATCATGATAAGATTGTGCAAAAAAGCGTGTTTAAGTTTCGTGATGGGGTTGATGTTATTTTCATTTATGGCCATGCCTAGTTATTCCCAGTCCGGAAAAATAGGATATGTTGATTTAAGAAAAGCGTTTTACGAATACGATAAAACCAAGAAAATGGAAGATAATCTTGGCGATTTAACCGAAGACACGCAAGCTAAACGGGAAGAAATGGTAGACAAGGTTACAAAATTAAGAGAAGAATCCGAACTTTTAACCGGCAGTGCGAAGGAAAAAAAAGAAGCGGAAATTGATAAGGGATTGGCATTACTTCAGGATTTTGATAGAAAAGCTAGACAAGATATTTTGAATAAAAAGAATGATATGTTTAAAGAAGTAGTCGAAGATATACAAAAAGTAGTTGAAGATCTTGGAAAAAAAGGCGAATATGAATATATTTTTGATTCGCGCAATATTATGTACGCGGATAATAAATTTGAACTTACAGAAACGGTAATAAAAAAACTAAACAAGAAAAAAGACTAACAAACCAAAAAGAGTATTTTGAAAAATAATGTAAAGACCAATATTCTACAAAGAATGTTGGTCTTTATGTGTAGGGACAAAAGAGATATATGAAAAAAATGACCATTTCTAAAGAAATATCGTTTTCCGGTACAGCGCTTCAAACGGGCGTGAAAACACGTGTTACTTGTAAACCCGCAAAAGAAAAAGATGGGATAATTTTCAAAAGAAGAGATTTGAAAAATAGCCCCGAACTTTGTCTTTCAGATGGTCTTTTTTCTTCAGGCGAAAGAAGAAGCACAATTTCTTTAGGTGCCGCCAGTATACAGACAATTGAACATTTTCTGGCGGCATTGTGGGCGATGGAAATTGATAATATTATGGTGGAAATCGACGGTGCGGAACTTCCCGGATTAGATGGGAGTGCGATAGAATTTATAAAACTATTAAGAAGCGCGGGGGTTCAAAAGCAAAATGGCGAAAGAGAATTTATAAAAATTACAGAAAAGGAAGAAGTAAAAGACGGGGATGTTTCTCTGTCTATTTTTCCGGATGAATTTGCAAGCGTGTCTTATTATATAGATTATGGTATAAAGTCTATTGAGCGTGAAACTTTTAAAATTGAATTAAACAGTAGGTTGTTTGAAACTGAGATAGCCTCAGCGCGGACATTTTGTTTAAAAGAAGAAGCGACAGCTCTTTTAAAAGCCGGATTAGGGCAGGGAGCAAATTTTGAAAATACTTTAGTAATAGACGAGACAGGACCGGTAAAAACTAAATTGAGATTTAAAAATGAACCTGTTCGGCATAAGATTCTTGATTTGGTAGGAGATTTCTATATGCTCGGAAAACCCATTATCGGGCGGATTGTAGCAAGAAAATCTGGGCACAAAACAAATTCCGCGATGTTAAAAAAAATATACCAAAAATATATATGTAACAATAATTAAAAAAGGAGGATATGTGGCAGACAAAACACTTAACATTAAAGAGATCATGAAAAAGATTCCACACCGGTATCCGTTTCTTTTAGTAGACAAAGTAATAGATTACAAAGAAGCTGAATGGATAAAAGCCATAAAAAATGTAACTATGAATGAATTGTTTTTTCAGGGACATTTTCCCGAAGAACCTATTATGCCAGGGGTTCTTATGATTGAAGCTCTTGCCCAAACCGGCGGGATTCTTGCTTTAATGGAAGAATCAGAAAAAGAAAAATTAGCGTTTTTTATGACAATAAACAACGCGAAATTTCGTAAGCCGGTAGTTCCAGGGGATCAATTACATTTGTTTGTTTCAATTGTAAAAGTAGTGAGAGGCAAGATTGTGCAAACGCATGGCGAAGCTAGCGTGGAAGGAAAAGTCGTATGCGAAGCGGACCTTATGTTTAGTATTTTTGATAAACAGTGAGAGGTTAATGGTTGATGATATGAAAAAAATAGGATTAATCGCGGGTGGTGGACAGCTTCCGCTAGAATTTGTAAAGCGGGCAAAATCGCGTGGAGAAAAAATAATTGTTTTTGCTCTTCAGGGCATGGCGCTTTCCGATATAGAAAAAGAAGCTGATAAAGTTTACTGGCTTAGAATCGGGCAGTATGCAAAATTTGCATTTTTACTTGTAAAAGAAAAAGTGCGTCACTTGGCAATGTTAGGCAAGGTAAACAAAAATGTTTTATATAGAGAAGAATATGAAATGGAAGCAAAAAATTCTTTAGACAAATTAAAGACGAAGAAAGATTATTCTATTTTACGCGAAGTCACGCGGCATCTCAGTAAAATCGGGGTAGAAGTTATTGATCCAGCGAAGTATTTGGAACACCTTATTCCGCAAAAAGGCGTTCTATCTCATGTTTCTCCTTCAGAATCGATTAAGAAAGATATAGAGTTTGGATATAGTGCCGCCAAACAACTAGCGGATATGGATATCGGACAAACAGTTATTGTTAAAGACAAAACAATTGTAGCTGTAGAAGCCATGGAAGGGACAGACGCCGTTATAGAGCGGGCAAACGAGATTGCTGGTCGTGGGTGCGTTATGGTAAAAGTAAGCCGGACAAATCAGGATCCGCGATGGGATGTTCCTACTGTGGGGCCGGATACTATGAAAAAATTGGTAGAAAATAAATTCAGCGCTTTAGCGCTTGAACACGCGAAAATGTTTTTAATCGATAAAGCTGAAATGGTAGACATTGCTGACGGTAACGGTATTGTTTTGCAGGTAATTTAAGGCGCGTTACGGTTTTTGGGTAAAAATATGGTTTTCTTCAATAAAACGATTTATTGCGTGCGCGGCTCTTCGGCTTGAACCTTCCTCGCCCAATGCGGATTTCACTTTTTTCAAATCATTCTTAATCGAAAGCATACGAGAAGGGCTAGATAAGATTTCTAAAGTTTTTAATGATATTTTTTCCGCGTTTGCGTTTTTCTGAAGCATTTCAGGAACGATTTCTTTTCCCACTATAATATTTACAAGTCCTAAAAAAGGTATTTTTCTGACAATGTGGTAGACGAGGCATGTTATGAAAGCGGCCTTATATATTATAATCATGGGTTTTTCCATGAGCGCTGTTTCAAGTGTTGCCGTGCCGGAAGTTACAATGGCGAAATCAGATTGGCTAAGCGCGGCAAAGGTATCGTCAAGTACACGTGAAACATTAAGCGATGGATGTTTTGAAAGGAAAGACGCGTAAATAGAACGGTCTATATTGGAACTTTCTGCCACAACAAATTTAACAGCCTTCATTTTAAGTTTTATCTGTTCCGCCGCTGACAGCATGATGGGGAATAAAGTAGAG
Organism: Candidatus Omnitrophota bacterium; assembly: GCA_018814505.1. Taxonomy (GTDB): domain Bacteria; phylum Omnitrophota; class Gorgyraeia; order Tantalellales; family Tantalellaceae; genus JBDRNE01. Next base: position 3,748 of record JAHIZQ010000169.1, on the reverse strand, counting down.
ATTTCATGTTTTCGTGATCCCGGTAGAAGCGCGATTGTGTTTTTTGAAGAACGGGTTTCAGGAAATTGAGAGAGAGCGTTTTTCGCGGAATCAACTAAAGGATGGCCCACAAACTCACAATCTACGTGATGCTTAGATAAAAAACTTTTTTCAAAATCAAATAAAACAAGTGATTTGTCAACATATTCTCTTAGTTGTTTTACCCTGCTAGTACCCCATGCCCACACCTGGGGGATGACGTAATATATAACGGGTATTTGTTGTTTTTTTAAGAATTTTGCTATGCGTAGATTAAATCCCGGATAATCGACTAGTATCGCTAAAGAAGGTTTTTTTTTCTTTATCGCGGAGGTTAAACTGTTGTATTGAAGTCGGATCTTTGATAGGTTTTTTATGACTTCCCAAACGCCTACCATGGAAAGATTTTTTATGTGTTCTACAAGATGAACACCCTCTTTTTTCATAGAGTCGCCGCCAATGCCCCAAAAGATCGCATAGGGAATTAGCTTTTTGAATTCTTTTAATAATTCGCCGGCTCGTATGTCACCGGAAGGTTCGCCGGCAATAATAAGGATATTATGTTTCATAAGTGAAACTATTGGTCAGGTTTTTGTTTATCGAATTGAAATTAGTTACTGTTGATTTTTTCTAATATTGCAAGCGCGACTTCAAGCGCTTGTTTTCCTTCAACTCCGGAAACAATGGGTTTTTTTCGTGTACGCACGGAATTAATAAACGCTTTTAGCTCAACTTTTAAAGGTTCTTTCTTTTTAATCCGAATTTTTTCTTTGTGAACTTTAATGCCGTCGCGGTTGAAAAGAAACGCCTCTTGATGCATAAAATCTAAAAGGATATAAGACTCTTCTTGAAAAATTCTAATTTTTCGCGTCTCTTCTTGCGTGATACGGCTCGCTGTTATGTCGGCTATTATGTTGTTTTGAAACGTAAGCCGGACATTTGCCAGGTCTTCGTGATCAGAAACAGTGCTGATTCCGACAGCTTCTATTTTTTTGACTTTAGAATTTACCAGACCCAGTATTATATCGAGATCGTGTATCATAAGATCCAGTACAACTCCGACATCTTTGACGCGTTTTTTTCTTTTAATGGAACCGAGCCTTTGGCATTCAATGAATTTGGGTTTAACAAGTAAAGGTTCCACTGCTCTTATCGCGGAGTTGAACCGTTCGATGTGACCAACTTGCATTATGAGTTTTTTTCTTTTAGCAAGCGCGACTAACTCTTCGGCTTCTTCTAGCGTTTTAGTTAGGGGTTTTTCAATCAAGACGTCAATGCCTGCAGTCAAAAAATCTTTTGCCACAATGTAATGCGTGTTGGTCGGGACTACAATACTGACAGCATCAACTTTATCAAGAAGTTCGTGATAATCGGTAAAATAATCGGTGTTATATTTACGCGCAACTTCTTTTGCCACGTTTTTCCGGATATCGCAAACACCAACCAAAAATATATTTGACTTATGAGCTAAGGAAGCATAAACTTTGGTGTGAAAAGTTCCAAGATGTCCAGCGCCTATTACAGCTACACGTAGTTTATCCATAAATAATTCTCCAGTCCGAAGGCGGTTAAAAATGTGGATCTCGTCAACCTTCCGAGAGATTATATCACTATTGTATGCCGAGAGCAAGTCTTATGGTGGCCGACTTTTTGGCGTACTTTCTATGCCTTGTTTTAAAGATATCGTTGGACGAAGTTTTATTCGAAACGCTTCCCCGCTCCACTTTTTTTTAGGGGGGATTTCCCTAATCCAATTTGCTAAATGATTCCGGCAAATCGCTCGACAACCGGGAGTATCTATGCTAGAATTGACCAATATTTCAACCGATCATAGGTATTATTTAAAGCTGGGACAATTATGAAAAGATACATCAGATTTATTAAACTTATACTGCCGCATAGTCGTGTTTTTATAATGGCGGTTGTCTGTATGATACTAACTACGCTTTTTAGCGCTTCACCGCTAGGGCTTATTATACCTTTGGTAGACAAAGTTATAACCGGCAAGCAAATTATAATTCCGGCAAATGTTTATGCCCCGCAAGTGCTTACGAATATTGTAGTTACAATAAATGAAATGTCCCCTTTAAAGCTTCTGAATGCGTTAACTATTTTGCTTGTTATAATGTTCTCGCTCAAAGGTATTTTTGAATTTTTTCAAAACTATTTGATGACAGATGTCAGCCAAAGAGTTATACGCGACGTAAAAAACTCGACTTACAAGAAATTACAGGAGCTTTCCATGGATTTTTATAGCCGAAATCCAACCGGGCAGTTAATGTCGCGAATTACCTATGATGCTGATGTTATCCGAGATGCCATAAGTAGCGGGTTGGCCGATACGTTCTATCAGCCTATACAAATTATATGCTATACGGCCATATTGGCGGGGGCAATATACTTAGGCGTTTCATGGAATCTTATCTTCGTAAGTCTTATATTGTTTCCCATGATATTGTATCCGGTTGTTAAAATTGGTAAGAGACTTCGCAAAATCAGTAAATCGTCACAGGAAAAAGTGGGCGACATTAATAATATGCTTTTGGAAACGATCGCAGGGATTAAACTAGTAAAATCATTCTGCATGCAGGATTATGAATGGAAACGATTTAAAGAGCATAATCATAGTTTTTATAGGCTAAACATGAAATCAGTTAAGAGGATGAAAATAGTAAGTCCGATGACAGAATGTATGGGGATTGCATGCGTTGCCGTAATTCTTTGGATGGCAGGCAAAGACATAGTTAGCGGGATGCTGTCCGTGGGCGTTTTTTCCACGTTTATCGCGGCAATTTTTTCAATGATGAAACCCGTTAAAAAGTTAAGTAACGTGTATGGAATCAATCAGCAGGCGCTTGCGGCGGCGGAACGGATATTTAACCTGTGGGATGAACCGGTCACAATACAGGAAAAAGAAAAACCTATTTTGTTTGAATCTTTTAAGGATAACATTGTATTTGAAAACGTGTCTTTCGCGTATAATAAAGAGAAAGAAAACGTGTTAAATGGCATTAACCTTACAATTGAAAAAGGCAAGATTATTGCTTTGGTCGGACCCTCTGGAGGTGGGAAAAGCACTCTAGTAAACCTTATACCGAGGTTTTATGATCCTGATTCTGGTGAAATTAAGCTTGACGGTAAAAATTTAAAAGACCTTGAAATTAAATCTTTGCGTGAAAAAATAGGATTTGTCACACAGGAAACACTTCTTTTCAACGATACAGTACGGGCAAATATAAGTTACGGTCATGAAGAAATTGACGAAGATCAGCTTGTGCGTGTGGCAAAAGCCGCAAACGCGCACATGTTTATTAAAGATTTCCCTGAAGGGTACAACACAGTTATTGGAGAAAGGGGTCTCAAGATATCGGGCGGACAGCGCCAAAGAATAGCTATTGCTCGGGCTGTTTATAAAAATCCACCTATTTTAATATTTGACGAAGCAACTTCTCAATTAGACACAGAAAGTGAAAAGCTTGTTCAGGACGCAATTAATAATCTAATGCAAGGGCGAACAGTTGTTGTAATAGCACATAGGTTGAGCACGATTAAACATTCTGATAAAATAGTCGTTATAGATAAAGGCCGGCTAGCCGCTAGCGGAACCCATAAAGAACTTTTAAGCAAAAACGCTTTATATAAAAGACTTTACGAGATGCAGTTTGCGGATCAGGAAAAGTAAGAAACAAAATAAATTTTAGGATAAAAAAAGGTTTTTAGGCAATCATTT
>JAHIZQ010000168.1 GCA_018814505.1 Candidatus Omnitrophota bacterium | reverse complement strand
CTCTTTGATTCGGTTCAGAATCGAGGCATCATCGAGAGAGAGAGAGAGAGAGAGAGTAAAAATTCGGCCGTGTCATATTTATAATGATATCATTTCTATAGAAAATTTGTTAGCTGCCTGGCGCGAATTTTTGCGTGGCAAAAGAAAACGCAAGGACGTGTCGAAATTTTCCGTTCATCTTGCGGATAATATTTTATCTCTTCATCGCGAACTATCCGATAAAACTTATCAGCACGGACCTTATCGAGCCTTTAAAATAAACGACCCAAAGCCGCGGGATATTCATAAGGCAAGCGTGCGCGATCGCTTACTTCATCACGCAATTTATAGAATTTTGTACCCGTATTTCGACAATAAATTTATTTTCAATTCATATTCCTGTCGCAATAAGAAAGGAGTACATAAAGCTATCAGTCGGCTTAGGAAGTATGGGCGGGTAATCTCTCTCAATCATACTCGTACTGCTTGGATTTTGAAGTGTGATATTAAAAAGTTTTTTGCTAGTATTGATCATGAAATTTTAAAAAATATTTTAAAGAAGCATACTGTAGATAGCGAAACTATCTGGCTTTTGTCGCAGGTTATTGATAGTTTTAACACCGAAGAAAAAATTGGCGATGGTTTACCGCTAGGCAACCTTACCAGCCAACTGCTTGTTAATATTTACATGAATGAATTTGATCAATTTATCAAACATAAATTAAAGATTGCTTGCTATCTCCGCTATGCTGATGATTTTATTATTCTGCACGAAAACAAACAAATTTTAATAAATCTTCTTCCTCAAATATCCAACTTTTTGGAAAAAGAATTAAACTTATAGCTTCATCCTAAAAAAGTATTAATTCAAACACTCGCTTCTGGTGTTGATTTTTTAGGCTGGGTTCATTTTTCTCACCACCGCGTACTCAGAACCAGCACTAAACGAAGGATGTTTAAAAAATTGAAACAAAATTTATCAAAAGAAACAGTGCAATCTTATCTGGGGTTATTGAGTCATGGAAATACCGCAAAATTAAAACGAGAAATTAAAAAACGGCCCCTGCCCCCTTCCGCCAAGAATTTGGAAATTAAGAGTTAAGTAACCTTTTGTGTTGCTTTTTTGTGGGTTTTTGTATGTAGAAAATGAGCAGCAAGGATGCGTTTTCGTTCATCAGATAACCCTCGATGCCTGTGGATCAGTTCTTTGAGTCGTGAATTAATCCCACCTTCAACAAAGTTGGTTGTTCTGGGAGTATTCGGGATGTCTAAAAACGTAAAAAGATACGGTAACGCATTGTGAAGATGTGAACGAGCAGCACGAAGCTTTCGGTGGGTGTACCACCATCGTTTGTGTGTTGTTGGAGAATAGCTACGTTCTTTTAAGAAGGCATCATAGATCTGTTCCCAAATACGAAAGCAAGCAATCCAATATTCCGCGTCCTGTTGGGTGTTGACATCCCACAGAGACCGTGTGAGCCTCCATAACACTTGACCGGCCTCTGTTTTAGGACGTGTGGAAACACACATGCGTATGAATCGTTCGACATGTACAAGACATCGTTGGATCGATACATGGGGAAACTGTTGTAATACAGCTTGATGTAGCCCTTTTTGGCCATCCATCACAATGACGTTTGGTGTAGGAAGATGGAAAAAGAAGGTATTCCATGCTGTAAAACATTCACGTTTTGCAAAATACCAAGAACGTACGTTTTTAGGTGTACGAGCAATAAGTACGCTATTCGTTCTACCGGATAAATAAACACCATCCACAATTAAGACAGAATCTGGTGTTGTATAGATAGGTAGATCTGGAGGAGTGATGTTCCAACAGATCTTAAAACGTGCTGAAAGCTGTTTACGAGAGATGTTAACCTTCCGTGCAATCTCTGTTTGAGATAGCGTACCCGTAATCCAACGAACAAACTGGGTATAAAGATGCCGAACATAGGTGTCTGAACGAATACGGACTGCCGTATGGTGACAACGCACACACCGCCATCGCTGTGTGCCTTTGTGTGTAGATCCATGCCGTCGCATGGGCTTGGCACAGATAGAACAATGTTTCTTTTTCATATTCATTAGACTCTCGCAAGTCTAATGAAAAAACAAAGATATCAAAAAACACCGCTAGTTAGCGGTGTTTTTAGGTTTGAGTGAAATAAAAAGCAACACAAAAGGTTACTTAACCCGAAATTAATTAAAACCCCACCGAATTCATTTCATCTTCGGCGAAAAAATATTTGAAGACAAAAGAGTCTAAGGTGTAAAGAGCCAAAGGGACAAAAGATTTAAGAATTTAAGGTTTTGAG
>JAHIZQ010000167.1 GCA_018814505.1 Candidatus Omnitrophota bacterium | reverse complement strand
TCAATACCTTTCGTAAATGAGTGTACACATCCTTAAGTGAAATTATTGGGATATGCGTAATTTTATCTTTTGTTAAAGCTTTTGATAAATAATCTTTTGCGAAAATTATGTTTGAATTTTTTGCCGCGCACACATCTGAGCGCCCGTCCCCGATATATATTGAAACATATTTAGAAGCGTCAGATAATTTTGTGCTTTTTGTCTTACAATGAGCGCAGGCACAGCAGTTTCTGTTTGAGCGCGGAAACCTCGGAATAAGCCCATTTTTAGAAAAACTTAAACTGTTACAATATACTTTAACATTTTTTATTCCATGAACCCTTAAAATAAAACGGAGAAGATAATCAAAGTTATCGCTTACAATTGTCATGGGTATGTTATTCTTTTGAAAGAGTGATATTAATTTTTTGAAATACGGGTCTATTCTGACTTGTGAAAGATATTTATTAAGTTTAGTTTTTGTAACTTGTATGCTTTTTAGCTGTCCTTTAAGACATTCCCTAGAAGCAATTTTGCCTTTTTTCCAGTCATTTTCCAGAGAAACCCATTTATCATCTTTTGAGAATTTGACAAGAATATCATCAATAGTATCAATTTTACTGATGGTATTATCAAAATCGATAAAAACAACAGGTTTTTTAGGCCCAATTTGCTCAAGTAATATAGTCACATACAATCCTTATGGTAAAATACCGCATTTAGAGATAAGACCAAGTATATCTGTAAAAATTGCTAAGAACAAGAGCCGTAAAAAAAACTTGCAGAATAGTTTTTAGATGATATTTAAGAAAAATTATGATAAAATCACCATTAAATGAAAAGCATGAATTTACACGAATTATACATGAAAACAGCGCTTAATTTGGCAAAAAAGGCTTTTGATGAAGACGAAGTGCCTGTTGGCGCGGTAATAGTCTATAACGGCGAAATAATAGCAAGAGCGCATAATCAGATAAGAACGCTTAAAGATCCGACTGCGCACGCTGAAATGATAGCTATAACGCAAGCCGCGGCACATTTAGAAAACGAAAGATTGAACGAGTGCTCGCTTTATGTTACAATTGAGCCCTGTGCGATGTGTCTTGGCGCGGTAATACTTGCACGGTTTAAAGCAATAGTTTATGGCGCAAATGACCCTAAAACAGGGGCTTGCGGGTCACGTGTAGATTTGACAAAACCAGGGCTTTTTAACCATACAGTGGAGGTTGTCGGGGGCATTTTAGAACCCGAATGCCGCACAATAATACAGCAGTTTTTTTTAAATAAAAGGTAACCAGAAGAAACAGAATAATGTAGGGGGTAAGAGCGTTGGTTCCCTACATTGTGTGAGTAATAGAAACAATGAATAACAATCTCTAATACATAGATTAGTAGATTGCACAAAAAACATGTATCAGGTGGAGAGGTGGCTGAGTTGGCTGAAGGCAACGGTTTGCTAAACCGTCGTAGGTTAACCCCTACCGAGGGTTCGAATCCCTCCCTCTCCGCCAGCGAACTCTGGCAAATTTTGGCGGATCCGCCATACAGTAAAAAATATGTATCACGTCTACATCTTACTCAATGAAACAAAAACACGAACTTATACGGGCGTTGCTGATGTTGTTACATAATGCTGGCAGGGTTAAAGTATCACGGTCATATCGGCCGTACAACATAATTCATACGGAATCCTTCGAAACGCGCTCGGTAAAAGGAAAAATTTTATAAGTCAACAACAGGACGTAGAAGAATTAAGGAGATGTTTTTTAGTCAACGCCTTGGTTGATTGTGGACGTGAACCCTAGAGAAGGAGGATGCGATGAGGTTAAGAAGCGCTTGGGTTATAGGGAGTCTTGTTTTATTGATTACGTCTTATACGTTTGCTCAAACGCCGGGAAAATTTAAGGTATTCAAAGCTGATAAGTTCGAAGGCGCCATCATCGCTAAGGACCAAGTCCCACAATTAAAATATTTCTCTGAAAGGGCAAAGGAGTATTGGACGCCTAGCGAACAAGATGTCTTAAAAGCGGACGATTTGGCGAAGGTTTATTTGCAGAAGTATAAAGGGAACGATCAATATGCCAAAGCTTCTATTCCTTCCATTTTGGGACGGCTAAACAATTATAAGCGACAATATGTAGGGTTTATTGAAGAGAGCGGGGATAAAACCATTTGGATAAATTATTTTTATGACAGCGGAAATTTTTCCTATTGGACGGAAAATTTGGTTTTCGTTTTCGATGGGGGCAGTTCTTTCTTTCGAATTAAAGTTAATTTGAAGAAGAAGGAGTGCTACGATTTAAGTATCAATGGAGTTGCGTAACGATATTTTGTAGCTCTAAATAACGTAGTCGTAATAAGGTGTTGATTCTGCTGATTTATTGGTTTTTATGGGTTTGTTGAAGATGGGTTCGTCTAGGGCGATGTGCCAACCCATACCGCGTTTACGGTAAATTTTTATAAGCAATGGTATTTCAAGGGGTTCTAGGGGTCGCTTGGCGTCAATGACTACCCGTCTTGAATGACCCTGAAGATGCGACGAATAGAAGCATTTGAAGGGTCTATCAACCAATTTGAACTCGGTACCTATTATGCAATAAAGCGAGAGTGCG
>JAHIZQ010000166.1 GCA_018814505.1 Candidatus Omnitrophota bacterium | reverse complement strand
TGAATACGCTCACATAACGTTAGGGTACATTGACAAAGCCCAGGAAAACCCAATAACGGCGCATTCATATTTTGGGGATACACTAATCCGGCTATTAAATCTTAAAAAAACAATAATGGCACGTTGGCATTTCTGGCTCGCAAAGTTTTATATGTGGCGAGACAAAAAGACAGATGCTGAAATTGTTCTTAGATTGGGCGTTGAAGCTTATGAAAAAGGTAATTTTTATAAAGCTCACGCGTATTTCAAAAAAGCTGAAAAACTGGGCTACAATACTGCTAAACTCCACAGATACTTTGCCCGCGCTGAAGGGGATTTAGCAGAACTTAATGCCCGGATAAATGAAAGGGATACGAGCTCGGACTTTTTTACAAGCGCTTTGGGTCATATGGAAAAAGCCGCGCTTTTAGACACAAAACTCAAAGATAATGTAGAGTTCAATGACGAACTTGCCGGTATATGTGCAACTGCCGTAGAGAACTCGGCACTACTCCCGCAATCAAGTAAAAATACATCCTCATTCATCGAAAAACGACTCAGTCTACTTGAAAAAATATACCGCGTATCACCCGAATTTTTAACTTCTGACAGCACAATTGAACTTATAGATTCTCTTGAAAATTTATTCGATAAGATGAGCTCAAAAAAACAGCGCGAAAACAAAATGCTTTTGGCGCGCCTTACCGCCGTTAAAGGGCTGATTTTGCTTAGGAAGGATGACCTGACAGGCGCGGAAAAAGAGTTTTATCAGGCTTTATGGATAGACGAACTCTGCGCGTTCGCACGATTGGGTCTACGCGACTTGGCATTATATGAAAAAGAACTTTTGGAAAACAGGGAAGAAATCGCGAAATTTGAAAAACGCGCTTTCGAACAGCATAAAAAAGCAGTGGAACTTGACCCTGCAATTGCCGACATTAAATCCATAGAAATGGCAAACATTTACGATAAAAAAGCGCAAACATCGAAAACCGCGAACGACAAAATAAACTACTTCAATTTAGCGTTTAAGCTTGATCAAATTACCGAAAGAAAATTTGTGCTCGCGAACGCGTACTATACCGCGGGGAAATTTGACGACGCGGAGCGGTTACTAAAAGAAATCGAAACTTCGGATGACAAAACTTTGGATAAAAAAGCGAAAACTGCTGTAAAAAATAGACTTTCTGAAATCAAAAACCTTAAAACAACCATCGAAACCGGCATAATGAAGTTAGCAGATAGCGAACAAAATCTCGAAAAATTTACTGAAAACCGTAAAAAAATTGAAACCCGTATCACTGAATTGGAAAAAACTTTAAAATCCACAAAAGACACACAAAAAGTAGAAAACATTGAGAGAGAAATCCGGTCGTTGAAAGATAGTAAAGAAAATCTTTTGAGTACGAGGGAAAAGAATACTCTTGAACGACCTTACATGAAAGAAGAAAGAGAAAATGCCGTACAAAATATACAAAATGAAAATCAAAAAAGAAAAGCTAAAAACGAAATAAGGCTAAAACAAGTTGAAAAACTGCTGGATAGAACTGAAATACATTTAAAAAGAAACGTTAAACTTGCTAAAAAAACCGAATTAACCTCCGGAAACGTTGGCAATATAAGTATGCCGGCCGCGGTAAATTATATACTACTTATGACGGAAACAGCCCTGAAAAGCGATAATCTGACTAAAGCGCATATCTTATTGAAAAAAACGCGGGAACTTGACCCCGCAAACAAAAAGTTGTCTATTCTTGAGCAGACCCTTAAACTAAAAAATGGAGAAATAACGACTCTACGCGATGAATACAATTCAATAATCACCCAAAACAAACATACATCAGAAACTCTGGAAGTTTTTGAAGGCATAGCTCACTGCGCTGAAGAAGAGTACAATATTAAAGCTCGGGAATCAATTGAAGGCGAAAAACAAGAAAAAAGGTCAGCACGTCTTAAAAAAGATCGAGTAAAACGCGACGCAGAAACTGCCGCAACTTATGACAGACTATCAAAGTTTATGCGAACCTTTACTCCCGAACAATTAAAAAGTGCAGAGAAAGGTTTGCCGGACATTTTAAATACAATGTTTTCATTTTGGAAAATGCGGGATGAAAACCGAAAAATTTTTGGAATATGCGTGTTTCTAATAAAAACGCTCCCCTATGACCCAGAAAATGAAAAAGTTATTGAACTCTGCGTAAAATCTTTATTTGACGTAATTCTGTCAAATGAATCTTTTGAAGACACTAGTTCCAAAAAAGACAGAACACTAAAAAGTGATTTGATTGCTAATAAGGCTTTGTTGCTATCCCTTATACAAATTTCACGAAAAACATTTAACGTTTCACTCGCTCACCAGCTTATAGATTTCTTTTTTATGACTGACGGAGCGTTTCACGCGGTTCTATCCGCGTTACTCGCGCGCGACAGACAAAAAGGAGAGAACACGCTTTTTGCGTATTCTTTCCTTGCGTATTTTAACGAAAAACTTTCAGACGACTTTATTGACTACCTTGAACAATCTTTGCATCAAAAAAAATTAGTATTCCTTCCTGGAATAAAAGAAAAATCAACCCGAACACATTTTTTCAGCAGGTACCGCAACATATTAACACAAGACCTAAAAACACTTCCTTTGGCTCTCACAAAAACAAAAAAGGAAACAGAACTCTATTTTGGTCTGGCGCTTGCTAACCTTGCGTTAGGCAAAAGCGCCGAGGCATTGCAGCTTTTGAATAAAACATTAAGCGGCTCTTACAAAGAAAAAAGCCAACGCTTGCTTATTCACTTATACATCAAAACTGGCGACAAAACCGCCGCATGGCATATATTTTCAGCTCTACGAAAGACAGCGCCATACTCACACTTCACAGAAGACGCTCGCTATGAAATGAATCTTGAAACCGGCGACACTTTTTGGTGGAAAACGTGGGAAGTTATAAATCACGCTTCTACGCCTGTCATCGGGAAACCAGCTTTAGAAAGCGCGCTTTTTGCTGGGCTTCCGGCTTTAGTAACAGTTTCGATAACAAAACTATTGAATTTAGGGCTTGTACCGCAATTGCGGATACTCACCGCGGCGCTTACTTTCGCGGGTCTCATTTTTATGTATTTTCATAAAGATGAGAGAAAAACAACAGCCGCTCTAATAGCAAGCGTAAATATCCTGCTTTTACCGTTTGTTATAACCTTAAGTTCTGTTCATTTAGTTGACACAATTTTTATAACCGCGTTTCTCATTCATTCGACCATAAACCTTTCGGCACTTGTAACAAATACTATTACCGGCAAAACAACCATGCCTTACGGTGAAATTGAAAAAATCCAACGTAAAAAAGCGGATGAACCGCCACGAGTAAAGCCCACGTGGATTGCTGATATCGGAATAATCGGCAATGAAACCATGATTAAACAGTATAAAAATGAATACTCTGATATAAACTTTATTTGTGTTAAAAATAAACAAGATTTTGAAAACAAAGTTTCCACAACGCGGCCTCATATATTTATTGAAATGCAGGGAAGCGACTCAATAGAGAACGCGCTGGAAACATCAGTAAAAATCGCTCAGATACAGGACCTAACAAGCAAGTATCCCGATCTCGTCGCTCTGGCGAACATATATCCCTATCTTGTTAATCCTTATCTGGGCGGTTTTTCTGATGACACTTTGAAACAATTAAAAGACTTTGACCGCCACCAACTGCGTGAAATACTCGAAAAAGCTCTTTCGGATGAAAAACGTCATGATATTCTTGAATCAATTTTTACCGCGTATACCTCAGGAGCAGTCTCAACTCGTCAGCCAACTTTGCCTAAAAATAGTTTAATTTCAAATCCAAACGACACGGAATCTTGGCTTGAAGGATACAATGAAGCAATCGGTAGTTCCATTGACGCGCAAACTGCTTATAAGACGCTACAAAAGAAAAAGGGAATTGACACATTTTTGGCATATCATTCTGGGCTCATTAATTATTTAAAAGAAAATCCCACTGTATCATTTACGGATATTGCCATAAGCCACAGAAAAATAGCACGAGAGCAGGAGGACATTAAGATAAACCAAACAATAAACAGTATTCTTGCCCTTATGCCCAGAGTACCTCAGGCTATTGTTATAGACAGCCGATTACCCGGAATAGACATAACTGCAATGTTACCTGAAATAGAAAAATTCGCGCGTAACGATTTCTATGTAGCTATACTCAATAATCCTTCAGCGCCTCTTTCGCCAAACGTAACGAGAAAACTCGCAGAGCTCGAAAACGTTATAACAATAAATCCAAACGACATTATTACTCCGGACGCGGAAGAAGACATTGTTGGAGCAATAAATACGGCTATAAAAACAAAAAAGAACGTGGAAAAATTTCCGGAACTATCAGCTGGCACGATTTCCATCGTAACACCTGAATCAAGCTTCGGAACAAATCGCTTAATTGAATCATTAAAAAATAATGGCGAAAACGGCACTCCCAGCTACGTAATAGTCGGCAAACACGCCTTAACGAATGATACTAAAGACAAACGCTTAAACCGTATAATACCAATGATAGCCGCGACAAGCCTTCTAAAGCGGTATACGGACGCCAAAAAATCCCCGCACATAATCGCCTTAGAGTGTTCGGAAACCACTATAAGCAAATTAAAACAGGTATTTATTGCGCTTGAAAGCATCTCACGCCTGCGAATATCTGAGCTAATAAAAGATTTTATAAGTGGTCTTCGCCAAACTGAAATAAGCGCGTAATATTAGTGTTGGAGTAACGCGCCCAGCAAAACGAAATAGAGACCTACTCGACAAATTGAAAAACATCATATATACTAGTTTCAAACAAAAGAAAGGATTTTAATGTTTCCGACACTTTTTGGTGGAACCGCGTTTCGCGTGCCAACATGGGACGTATGCCTTCTTGCTGGCGCTATAATCGCGCTAATAATTACCATTATCAAACGACCTAAAATATTTCCCCTAAGCCGAATTGGTATTTTTTTATGCGGTATTTTTA
>JAHIZQ010000165.1 GCA_018814505.1 Candidatus Omnitrophota bacterium | reverse complement strand
TTTTCTCTCTCTTACGTCTACCATGCACATAATAATCTATATGCCAGTTACCATTTTTTTTGAATGTTCCCATGTTACCCTTTTTTATCTCGCCACTTCTTCCAACACCATAGCAATAAGTTGCTTATTGTCCGTTGTTCCTGCTTGGCGTCTTTTTCTAATTGTTTCTTTTCTTCTTTACTAACCCTTAAATTTAATCTCTCTTCTTTCCCCATTTCTCACTCCTTTAAATTATACCATATTGTACATACATTGCAAGTACATTATTTGGATAGTCTTTGTACTCACCTAGTACTTACTATACACCTCAACGGAGCGAGATTCAAGCCATTCATTAATCTTTCCTTTCTCAAAACGAACCAATCTTCCAACCTTTATATGCGGTATTCTCTTTTGGCTCACCCATGAATAAATGGTATTCGTGGACACTTTTAGATGTTCGGATAGTTCCTGTATGCTTAAAAGGACTTTGTCCATAACTGTTTTTAACTCTTTCCTTTTCGTTCAATACGTTTTATAACTTTTTCTAAAAGTATATCGGAGCCTCTCCCCAATCCTTGACCAGTTTTAACTAAAAATAAGATACAGTAGTAGCCGTAGTCATTTCTCTTTTTTTGCTTCTTTTTTTCTCTTTGTTAATTCTGTGGATATCTTGATAACTTTTTCCATAGTATACCATATCCGGGTTTTTATCCTCGAGGGAACTATGTAGCCGCCGTTCATTGTAATATTCAAAATACTCTTCCAATCCAGCCTGAGCTTCCGGAATAGTCTCATACCCCTTGATATATATGTTGTTGTATTTGACCGTTCTCCATAATCTTTCAATAAACACATTGTCCAAAGCTCTTCCTGTTCCCGTCATACTTATTGATATTCCCTTCTCCTTCAGTATACCTGTAAACGCTTCACTTGTGAATTGTGCTCCCTGATCCGTATTGAATGTTTCCGGAACCCCATAATAGAATAGAGCTTCTTCTAAGGTCTCACAACAAAACCCAACATCCATTGTATTGCTGAGTCTCCAGCTGAGCACTTTACGGCTATACCAGTCCATTATCGCCACTAAATATGCATATCCATGTTTAAGCTTAACATATGTTATATCTGTACTCCACACCTGGTTAGGGCGAGTCGTTTCGACCCCTTTGAGCAAATACGGATATATCTTATGTTGCTTGTTCGGAACACTTGTTCGGGGCTTTGGATATATTGCTTCCAACCCCATTTTTCGCATAAGTCGCCGAACTCTTTTAGGTCCACATTTTTTACCACTATTTTTCAAATATGCCGTCATGCTTAGCACTCCCATTTCCGGATGAAGCGTATATTCAGCGTCTATCATATGCATAAGCTCAATGTTATACTTTGATTCGCTTTGGGCCTCATAGTATGCTCCAGCTCGGCTAATATCCAATAATTTACATTGTTTGCGAAAGCTCATATTCTCGTCCGTCTTGTCCAATAGTTTTTTCCGGTCATTTGTACTCAAAAGGGTAGTTTTTTTTTAAACCAGTTGTTCTCCACTTCGATCTGGCCTATACGTTTATACAGCTCCTCGATCAATTTATCCTTGCTTTTCTCGTCAGGATCTCCTTTTCCGGCGAATAGACCAGGAATGCCGTCTGCCAGTTCCTTTTTCCATTTGACTATCTGTGTCGCGTGCACCCCAAATTCATTGCTCAATTCCGACATCGTTCGGTCTCCTTTTAGCGCTTCAAATGCAACCTTTGCCTTAAACTCCTTACTGAACCGTTTCCTCATTCTGCCCATTTTCAGACCTCCCGTAGTTATGACCATTATACACCATTTCCCATCTTAACTACTGGTCCCAAAATTGGGGAGTATTACATTATCATTCCTGCCGCAAAACCATGAACAACGCGTACTACAATTAACGAAAAAACAGAATCTGCTAAGGGATAAAAAAGCGACACAACGGCATATAATACCAATCCGCTTGTTACTATAATTTTTCCCCGGGATTTATCAAATAGTTTCCCGACAACCGGCATAATAATTGTCCGCGAAAAGCCAAATCCGGCAAATATCATACCAAGCCAAAAACCATTCGCGCCGTGTTCCTCAGCAAATCCTGGTAAAAATGGAGATATTATCCCCAATCCCAGCATTGATGAAAACGCGGCTATTAAAAGTACCCAGAAAGCTTTTTTTGACATAATATTTTTCGTTGGTTCTACTACTGTGTTTTCATTTTTTCCAACTGCTCATTTGTTAAAATAGCTTTTATGTTGTCGTTAGCCGATACCAAACGTTGGGCTTTTTGTTTTTCAAGATCATATTTCTGTGAAATAAATTCATTCACACTTTCAGTTTCAAAAGGAAATTCCCACATTGCGGCATCAATTTCAACTTTTAATGTTTTTATTTTAGCATCCAAATCAATGTTATCTTTTTTTACTTGTTTCATTAGCGATTTTAGCTGATTTACCTGATCCGCTGAAAGACCCAATTCTTTCTTTTTGTATAAAACATGCTGTAATGTTTTATAAAATCCACAACCTTTTTCACCATAACAAGATTTATTTTTACCGTCGTCTCCTTTATAGCTATACGCAAACGCTTGCTGAGCCGAAACAAGAACCAACGCAAAAACACATAGTGCCATAACTGACAAAAATGCCTTTCTTCCCATAATTTCCTCCTTTTATGTTTCTCTTTTCATCTTCTTTTTTTGACTTCACTACTACTTTTACTTCCAAAACTCCAAAAACAATTCTTTTCAAAATGTATTAATAGTTAACTCCATATCCCTGCGATTCCATGTCCGCAAAATTGGCATTTACCGTTAGAAGCTACATTATTTTGAATTATCTTGTAACCAATTCTTTTTATCACTTTATTTTTGCAGTTGGGGCATACCGTGCTTTCAGTGTCTTCTTCCGGAACATTGCCAACATAAACATAATTCAGACCTTCTGCCATGGCTACTTCCCTTGCTTGTTTTAATATTTCGATTGGTGTTGGATACAGTGAACGTAACTTATACTGTGGCCAAAACCTTGAAAAATGTATCGGAACATCCGAGCCAAGATTGGATTTAATCCATTTTGCCATACGCCGGATATCACCCATATTATCATTAAGCGTGGGAACTATTAAATTGGTTATTTCAACCCAAACGCCTTCCTGGCGCATAATGGTTAGTGTTTGTAGGATATTATCAAGCTCCTGCGCGCAAACCTCTTTCATATACCGATTATCAAACGATTTTAAGTCAACATTCGCGGCGGAAGCCACTTTACATAATTTTTTTAAGGGTTCCGCGTTAATCTTTCCGCCTGTAACAAGAATATTAAGAAGCCCATTTTCTTTCGCGATCTTACCCGCGTCAAGTACATATTCATAGAAAACAATGGGCTCTGTATAGGTATACGCTATTGAGGCGCAGTTATTTTGTTTAGCCGTTACCGTCAGATTATTATTTGTCAGCATCTGGTTAACTGTTTC
>JAHIZQ010000020.1 GCA_018814505.1 Candidatus Omnitrophota bacterium | reverse complement strand
GGGAAAATGCGGAACAAAAAGATGTTTTTATCGGCCATAACAGCGGCTATTGTATTAAGTTTTATGACATCCGGGTGTATGGTAAATTTTTACAAACAAAATCCACGCAATAAAAAGAAAATTCAGGAATTACAATGTCAAATAAGTAATCTTGAATTTGAAAAACAGAAAGAACAGGAACGTTTTAAAGAAGTTGAATCAATTTTGGAAAGAAGGTTTCATGAGCAAATCAAGGATAAGACCATGTCTTTGGAAATGGACGACAGGGGTCTGGTGATAATCCTTTCAGATAATATTCTATTTGATAGCGGGAAAGCTGAAGTTAAAAAAGAGGCATATCCAGTGTTGAATAATGTTGTAAAAGTGGTAAAAACAAAAGTTCCGGATAAAAATATCGGAATTAGCGGGCATACGGATAATGTATCGATTAAACAATCGAAATGGCCCACAAATTGGGAACTTTCAACTGCCAGAGCCACAAATGTTTTACATTATCTTGAAAGCCAGGGGATTTCTTCATCAAAGCTTTCGGCGACTGGTTATGGTAAACACCGGCCAGTTGCGTCAAATAGCACCAAAGAAGGCCAAGCTAGGAACAGAAGAGTTGAAATTGTAATACTTCCAGAATTTGTGAAAAAAAGCGGGGACATACTAGGCGTGCAGAAAAAGGAAGCCACTTTTGTAAAATAGAAAAGAGATTTTTTAGTAATAAAAGCTATGGAAAGTAGAGAGTGCATTACTCTCTACTTTCTATTTATGGATAAGGGATATTAAGAGGTGTTAAAGTGAAACGGTTACCGCGACATGTAGCCATCATTATGGATGGAAACGGACGCTGGGCAAAGAAGAGAAATTTGCCACGCATAATGGGGCATCGTTCTGGAGTTAAAACAGTTGATGCTATAAGTGCTGAGTGCTCACGACTTGGAATTTCAGCGCTTACGTTATATACATTTTCTTCCGAAAATTGGAAAAGGCCCCAAACAGAAATAAAGGCTCTTATGGAACTTTTGGCTCAGGGTGTAAAGAAAAGTTCCGGAAAGATGAAAAAAAATAACATTAGATTTAACGTAATAGGTGATGTCTCCGCTTTTTCGGAATCCTTGCAGAATGCCGTTAGAAATTTAATGAAAGAAACTTTTTTAAATAGTGGAATGGTGTTAACCTTAGCTTTGAATTATGGCAGTCGGCAGGAAATTTTAAATGCGGCCAAAGCTTTGAGTGATAAAATTATTAAAACCGGTATGGATATGTCTTCTCTGACAGAAGGAGATTTCAGCAGGTTTTTGTATACTTGTGATTTGCCGGATCCCGATTTAGTTATTCGTACGAGTGGTGAAAAACGGCTTAGTAATTTTCTTTTGTGGCAAGTGGCGTATTCGGAATTTTATTTTACAGATGTATTGTGGCCGGATTTTGACGTTTCTGAACTTCGAAAAGCTTTAGAAGATTATAGTGACCGTGAAAGGAGATTTGGTGAGTAAATTTGCTTTGCGGACAATAATGAGTTTAATACTGATTTTCGCGGTAACAATTGTAATATATTTTTTTCCAAATTGGGCGTTTTGCCTGGTTATTTCTATCTTTGTTGCTTTTGGGCAATTTGAATTTTTTCAGCTTGTAGAAAAACGGGGAATATTTGTATATAAATATTTTGGGACAGCTCTTGGTGCCGCAATTCCTTTTGTCGTATTTTTAGGAAACAGTTTTTCGGGGTTAAAAGATATAGCCCCGATATTTATTGTTGCCGCAAGTTTATTAGTTTTTACTTTACAGTTCACTAGACGAGATAATGCCCGAGACCATTTGATAAGTACCGCGTTGACAATGTTTTCACTTTTTTATATAAGCTGGTTCTTTTCATTTTTTGTCGAACTTAAACTTATGGAGAATGGCGCTAATCTTGTAATGTTTCTTATCGTAGTTACGAAAAGTACTGATATTGGAGCTTACGTTATAGGAAGTTTTTATGGCAGACATGATCTTATCCCCCGGATCAGTCCTAAAAAAACCAAGGAAGGTACGTTAGCTGGCATTTTGACAAGTCTGATAATTGCTCTGGTTTTAGGCAAACTGCTTACAGGGTTTTCTTTTGGTCGTCTTTTTATTTTGGGAATTGTTTTAGCAACACTGGGACAGGTGGGGGATTTGGCCGAAAGCCTAATAAAAAGGGATTGCAGTGTGAAAGATTCAAGCACTCGTTTGCCTGGGATAGGTGGCATGCTTGATCTTATCGACAGCCTTCTTTTTACGGCGCCGGTTTTTTATTTTTATTTGAAAACATTTTAAGATATGAAAAACATTATACTTTTAGGATCAACGGGCTCGGTAGGAAAAAACGTTTTAGATGTTGTAAAATGTTTTCCTGAAAAATTCAGGATTAAAGCGATTACGAGTAATTCGAATGTTTCTTTGCTCACGCGGCAAGCGAAAGAATTTAAACCCGAAGTGATAGCAATAGGTGATAAAGCTCGCGTTTCTGAACTTAAAAGTAACCTTTCCGGAAACACAAAAATTTTTGCGGGTATAGAAGGTCTTGAATCAATAATTAATAGTGTTTCAGCAGATATCATTTTTGTTGCTATTTCTGGACGGGCGGCTCTTCGTCCGCTTTTTTGCGCGTTAAATACCGGCAGAACTATCGCGCTTGCAAGTAAAGAACCGATAGTCAGCGCGGGAATGCTTATAAATGACGTAATTAAGAAAGACCCTTTTATAATTTTACCGGTTGATAGCGAACATAGCGCGATAATGCAGTGTTTAAGCGGCAGAAGCAATAGGGAAGTAAAAACACTATATATAACAGGTAGCGGAGGTTCTCTTAACAATACAGCCGCAAGAGATTTCGATTCGATTTCTATGGAACAAGTTCTTAATCATCCCAAGTGGGATATGGGAAAAAAAATAACAGTTGATTCAGCGACGCTTATGAATAAAGGATTGGAGGCGATAGAAGCGCGGTGGCTTTTTGATGTTCCGGCTGAAAAAATAAAAATTATAATACATCCGGAAGCAATAATTCATTCTATGGTCGAGTTTTCCGATGGCACGATTAATGCCGGGCTTTTTGCCCCGGATATGCGGTTTCCGATATTAAAAGCGTTATCGTTTCCGGAAATAATGGAAAACGATTTTCCGAAAATAGATTTTTCCATTATAAAGAAGCTTTCATTTTCTCAGCCGGATACGGATAAGTTTCCGAGTATTAATATGGCGTTTAACGCGCTAAAGGATGGCGGCACAATGCCCGCGGTTTTAAATGCTGGCAACGAGGCGGCTGTGAATTTATTTTTAGAAGGTAGAATTAAGTTTACGGAAATAATAAAAATTGTGGAGAAAGTTTTGAGTAAACATAAAAAAATAGACACTCCGTTTTTGATCGATATAATAGAAGCAGAAGACTGGGCAATTGGGGAGGTGCAGGCGTTTTGTTAACATGGATTATTGTGTTTATTGTTTTTAGTTTGTTGATACTTGTTCATGAGGCAGGGCATTTGTTTGCCGCAAAAAAAGCAAAAATAAGAGTTGAAGTTTTTTCTCTGGGCATGGGGAAACGGCTATGCGGAATAAAAATCGGAGAAACAGATTATCGTTTGTCCATAATTCCGTTCGGCGGATTTTGTAAAATGGCGGGTGAAGATCTTCAAGAAGCTGTTGGAAACGAAGACGAAATCGGGGCTAAACCAATAGGGTATCGTTTTTGGGCTATTGCGTCGGGTTCTATTGCTAATTATCTTTTCGCGTTTATACTTTTTTCCATAATTTTCATGATGGGCGCGCCTACTCTTTCTAATGTGGTTGGAGAGGTTTTAAAAGGATATCCGGCAGAGTTGGCAGGTATAGAGGTTGGAGATGAAATTTACGCTATAAACGGGCTAAAAGTTGAATATTGGGATGATATCGTTTCTCGAATTAAAAAAGAAAGCGCTGTATCCGAAAAATTAGATATAGAGATTAAAAGGTCAAATAAAGATTTAATGCTTGAAATTGTACCGGATATATCAACCGTAACAAATATTTTCGGCCAGACAATATCATCTCCAGTTATAGGAATTAGGCCACAGAATAAACTTTTAAATATTTCATATAACCCGCTATATGCCGTATATTTAGGCGGGAAAAGGTTGATTGCGCTTACCGGCATGACATATAAAGGCATTTGGCTACTTATTACCGGAGGAATACCTGTTAAAGAATCGGTTTCAGGTCCTATCGGGATAGCTCATATGATCGGCCAGGCCGCGAATCTTGGGGTTGTATCAGTATTAATTATTATGGCGCATATTAGTATGGCGCTTGCAGTATTTAATCTTTTACCGTTTCCAGTGCTTGATGGAGGACATCTTGTATTTTTACTGTTTGAAAAGGTGCGTGGCAAGCCCATCAGTATTAAAATCCAGGAAACGGTGACCAATATAGCTCTTGTTTTATTGATCGCGCTAGTTTTATTTATCAGTTGGCAGGATATATTAAAATTTACGCCATTAGGTAAAAAGGCAGGACAAAGTTTCCAGCCAAAGGCGAAAAATCAAATGACAAATAAGAATAATAAATAACGAAAACATGAAATAAAAAACGGATTTTTTGATAAAACCGTAATGGGTGATTGGGGTATGATAGAACGACGAAAGACGAGCATTGTTACAGTTGGTGACCTGAAAATAGGGTCGGAATATCCCATAGTTATTCAATCCATGACCAAGACGGATACTTGTGATATTGATAAAACGACGAAACAGATACAGCGTCTCGAAAAAGCCGGATGTGAACTGATCAGAGTCGCGGTTAAAACCTCGGAAGATGCTCGAGCGATAAGGGATATTAAAAAGAATATAAACATTCCGATTGTGGCTGATATACATTTTGATTACAAATTAGCTTTGGAGGCCGTTAATTATGGCGCGGATAAAATTAGGATTAATCCCGGTAATATCAATAAAAAATCCCACGTTAATAATGTTATTGTCTGCGCGTTAGAAAATAATGTGGCTATAAGGGTTGGAATAAATTCCGGGTCTTTCACAAAAAACAACAGTCTTAAACAAAATCCAGAACATGCTATGGTCGATGAACTTTTAAAGTATTTAGAAAATTTTTACGCGCAAAAGTTTTATAATATAGTAATTTCAATAAAATCATCTGATGTGGTTTCAACGTGCAGTGCGTTAAAACGAGTAGCATCACTTTGTGATTGTCCAATACACTTGGGCATAACGTCAACTGGGCTTCCCGAAGACGGTATAGTGAAATCTAGTGTGGGGATAGGCGCTTTGCTTTTGGACGGTATAGGCGATACCATAAGAGTATCTTTAACAGGGGAATCTCTTTTAGAAATAGAAACCGCTAAACGTATACTTGTGGCTTCCGGTGCAAGATATTTTGTTCCGGAAATAATATCATGTCCGACCTGTGGTCGGACCCAAGTTGATTTAATTTCTATTGTTAGAGAATTGAAACAAAAATTAGGAAATTTGAAATTAAAAGATTGTGGGAAAGAAAAACTTACTGTTGCAGTTATGGGATGTGAAGTGAATGGTCCTGGGGAAGCAAGAAATGCAGATATTGGAATTGCTTTCGGAAAAAATAGAGGTGCTATTTTTTGTGATGGGAAAATTGTTGAAACCGTACATGTGTCATATGCCGTTGATAAATTAATATCAGCGATAAGACGGTTGATTGGTTAATGATTAACGGTTGATGGTATGCGAAGAAATCGACTTGTTATAAATCTTACGATATGCGACATATGAAAAAAGGAGTATTTATTATGCGATGGTCGAAAAATTTTGTTCCAACATTGAAAGAGGACCCTCAGGAAGCTGAAGCTATAAGCCATAAGCTTATGTTGCGGGCTGGGCTCATCAGGAGGCTTACTGCGGGAACATATACATATCTTCCTTTGGGTTATAAAATATTGCGCAAAGCGGAAAATATAATACGCGAAGAAATAAATAAAACAGGCGCGGTGGAAATTTTAATGCCAGCACTTCAGCCGCCTGAATTATGGAAAAAGACAGGAAGGTATGATGATATAGGCCAGGTTATGATGAAATGTATTGATCGTCATGGAAAAGAAGTTGTGCTTGGCCCTACCCATGAAGAAATAGTTACAAATCTTGTGTCCGGCGAAGTGAGGTCATATAAGGATTTGCCTCTTATGCTGTATCAGATTCAAACAAAGTTTCGGGATGAAGTTCGGCCTCGTTTCGGGATTGTTCGTAGTTGTGAGTTTATTATGAAAGATGCCTATAGTTTTGATATTGACGTTGAAGCAATGGAAAAGAGTTATGAAAGTATGTATAACGCGTATTGCCGTATTTTTGAAAGATGCGGGCTTGATTATGTCG
>JAHIZQ010000164.1 GCA_018814505.1 Candidatus Omnitrophota bacterium | reverse complement strand
GCTCCGATAGACACCACAGCCATACTCACCAAAGCGGTGGCTACAATAACCTCGACCAGGGTCATCCCCCGTTTATTGTTAAAAAATGGCCTCACTTTTCAGCCCTCCTGTAGTACAAGTATATCATATTTTTAGGCCAAAACATAGTTACCTTAGCAAGTTTTATTGTTCATAAATAACCGTGTCTTCTATATGCAACCCGGCATCTTCACTAAGCTCAATTTTACACCTGTATTTACGCTGTATTCCACTTAGTATACGGGCTTGCTCTGAAATTAAAGCGGCATTAACATCGGGGTGAGAACTAACTTTTATGTGCTTATGCTTTTTACTACTATCGGCTAAAACTCTTTCTATTTTACGGGCAGTTTCTATTGCTATCGTTTCCACGCTCTTAATTTTCCCCTTACCCCCGCAATACGGACATTCTACGCGAGACGTCCCTTCCAGGCTCTTTCGCCGGCGTTGTCGGGTCATCTCAACTACTCCAAATTGTGAAATTGCACGCACATTTATTCGGGCTTTATCTTTTTGCAATTTTTGTTGTAATACTCGAAAGATTTTATCTCGATGATCCTTTGTATCCATATCGATAAAATCGATGATAATTATGCCTCCTATGTCACGTAGCATTAGCTGTTTTGGGATTTCTTCCGCGGCCTCAGTATTCGTTTTAAACGCGGTTTCTTCCAAACTCTCTTTGCCGACAAAACTTCCCGTATTCACATCTATAACAACAACTCCCTCCGTTTGCTCTATTATTAAATACCCGCCGCTTTTAAGCGTGACTTTCCTTTCACAAATTTCATCTATTTTTTTGTCCAAATTATATTTGAAAAACAACGGCACCCGGTCATTGTATAATTTAACTTTCTTTTTCAATGCGGGCATAAACGCCTTGAGAAACTTATTAATTCGCACATATTCTTCATTCGAATCAACAATAAGCTGAGAAACATCATTTGTAAAAATATCTCTTATCATGCGAAGCACGATCCCGTATTCTTCATATACATTTGCCGGCGCGTTTTGTTTTTCCGCGCGTTTTTTAATTCTTTCCCAGAGATTCAACAAATACTTCAGCTCACCTTTAAGCTCTTGTTCACTTTTGTTCTCTGCCACCGTACGCACAATACATCCGACATTATCTAAAAAACCCATTTTATTCAAAATCTCTCGTATTCGTTTACGTTCGTTTTTGTCTATTATTCGACGTGATATGCCTATTCCCTTGTCATAAGGGGTTAACACAAGATATCTCCCGGGAATACTAACGTATGTAGTAAGCCTAGGCCCTTTCGTACTTATCGCTTCTTTTATAACTTGCACTATAATTTTTTCTCCGGTTTTAAGAATATCTTTTATTTTTGGATGATTTTTTTTAACAACCCTTTTAAAAGTAGGTTCATCATCATCCAAGATCATTTCCTTCAAAACAGAACTCTTGTCTATAACATCGCTCACATGCAAAAAACCATTTTTTTCAAGACCAATATCAACAAATACGGCTTCAATCCCGGGAAGCACAGAATTAACCCTGCCTTTGTAAATACTTCCAGCATAATGTTCCGTACTTTGCCTTTCCATAAAAAAATCCACCAATTCACCGTTATCCAATATCGCGATCCGTTTTTCCGCGGGACTAACATTAACCAAAATTATTTTGCCAGCCGGCAAACCCCCATCTAACTTCTTTGTTTCTTTTGACATTATATATTATCCTTTCTTCTCTTCAAATTTTACAAACAATAGTTCCCTGTTCGAAATATAAAATATCCCATGTTTTTAGTTTAAAATTTTTATTTCTTTCGGCAATTCCATGTTGATTAACCTCATTACCTCATCTCGAGCCATTTCATCATTCAGCCACAAAGACATCTCTTCATTAGAACTTTCCACGCCCAATTTTAAAGCTTTGGGAATACTTATTTTTACCCGCGGAGAAAACCCTTTTGTTAAAACAAAAGGTACAGCCGCTCTTCTAACGGCTCTACGAAATAGCATCATTACGTCAAGGTGGGATATGTAAACCATCTTTCCCTTTTTCTCAAAGGTGAAATCATATTTTTTCATTTTTTTCTACTAATGTTTTAACGCATAATTTGGAACTGTGATTAGCTAACAAGTGTCTCCTCTACTCAGCGACACTTGTTAGTATACAGGGGAAATGAAAATGAAACGGAAAAAATATTACAACTCTTAAGTTAAAAAAAATACGGATACACTTCTTCTATCTATCGTAACTCTGTTCATCTTTTAACGTTTTCTAAAATCAAATATCGGTTTTATTTCTTTATTTTGTTCGACATCCAATGTACCCATTTTTTTAACTTCAACTTTTTTTCGAGAACTTCTTAACTTGCCTTTTTTGAGAGCAGGTCTTTTTTTCTCCTTTTGGTCTTCCGTTTGGTCTAAATAATATTCCCTGTATAACCGCGAATGCAATTCCGATTTTTTTATGGATTCTTTATCCTCGTCTAAAATGTTTACCGTAATGAAGAACACAACCTCCGTTTTATCAACGTTGTCCTGCCGATACTTAAAAAGTTCTCCCACCAAAGGAATCCCTCCAAAAACATCACCCAAAATAGGAAGTTTATGATCTTCTTTCGCCTTTGTTTCAGTTATAAGACCTCCTATAAATATCGTTTCTCCATCTTTAACCATTACCTGTGTATCTGCCTCTCTTGAATTGTAGGTCATCGCAACGGTATTGGTACTTCCGCTAACACTCAATTCCTCAAAAGCCAATTCGCTAGATACCTGCGGATTAAGATTCACCATAATTTCGCCTACTTCATTAATGTGCGGCGTAACTTTTAAAATAACACCTATTTCTCTCGGATCTTTTTCAAACTCGACAGTAACTACTGATGCCGTATCTGTTGATGTTTGCTGTTTTTGAAGGAAAACGTTACTTATAACCTTTATAACCGCCGGCTGGTTGTTAAGCGTCGTTATCCGCGGACTAGACAGTATTTTTGTGTCATCCCTTTCATCAATCATTCTTAGCGTGGCGGAAAACTGGCTAAAATTCAATGATCCAAATGAAAACACATTTGCGGCATTCAAAGTTGTAGTAAAAGTTCCCGGATTTATTCTTTGTCCCACAGCGCTAAAAGCATCTACAATAGGGAAATTGCTCATACCATTCAAACTCGTGCCGTCTGAAGTAGTTGCCGGATAATAATTGGTTTGTTTGGACGGCAAAAAATTTAAGGTTCCATCATTTCTAAACGGAAACGTAGTGGGCCTATTCGCACCGCTAGCAGACACTACAGCGTTCCAATCAATACCGAATTGATCATTTCTGTCTAACGTCACTTCTACTATTTTTGCTTCTAGCATAATCTGAGGTGTTTTCTTATCAATTTTCGCCAGCATATCCTTTATAGCGCCCACTCGAGCCGGAATAGCGGTAATGACTATTGAGTTTACTGTGGGTAAAAACGTGGCTTGCTCTCCTGACTGGGGGAAAATCACAGAGTTAATCGCCTTCATAAGCTGTGTTATATTTTGGTCGGAACTTTGAGAACCTTCGTCTTCATCGTCACCCGAGTATGACTCATCCGTACTTTCGATTATGTAATTTAGGGGTATAACTGCCGTTATAGGTTCCTCTCCTTGCAAACTAGCTTTGGGCATAACCCTAATAATGCCTTTTTCATCATCCTTGGTATAAGCGTAACTGTAATTTCTTGTAACGATATCTAAAGCAACCTCCCAGGGTTTGTCTCTAAGGCGCATTGTAACGGTTCCTTCTACTCCGGGTGAAGGAACAATATCCAAACCACTAACCTCTGAAAGATAATGTAAAACCGTCTGGATATCAACATCTTTAAAATTCACGGTTATATTCCCCGATTTTGGCAATGGTTGGGATAAATCCGCGACCGGCAGAGCTTCGTCAATTCCGCCAGTAGGCGAGGAAACCGCTTTTACCTGGGCGTAAAGTAGCGGACTCATGAAAACAATCGCTATAAAACAAACAGCCCATTTTAAAGATTTATTTATGTTCTTTTTTGTTTTCATTTAACTTCTCTCCTTTTATATTGTGTATTACCTCTCTTCAAAAAGTTTTAACTCGTATTTATCTCCGTTTATTCTTAATACAATAGCATTTTTACCGATTGACTCAACAATCCCCTGAGCTATCATGTCGCCTTCACTGACTACTTCACCATTTATAATCGCGTTACGGGTACCATCAGGAGTTATAACCGTGCCCTGAAACGCAATATCATCAATTGAAAAATCGTTTTCACCAACTTGAACTGTTTCTTTCTGAATCCCCACAAGCGCGACAAAAGGATCTCTACGTTCACTCGAAGAATCCTGCCCCTCAGCCGAAACAACTGTAGGACTAAAAGTCAGCTGTATCACGCTTACCAAAATAGCTAAACATTTTAAAGCACCTATGACGAGTTTTTCACTTTTAATCTGAAACATATATTCTTAAGCTTACCTTTACGTTGTGCCTTCGCGGCGATTTTGCGTTACTTTGTACTTTCAAATCCGTTATCGTAACAAACCGCTCACTACTTTCAAGACTGTTTATAAAACTTTCCAACTGGTAATACCCGCTTTCTGCAGTTACAACAATAGGAACCGCATGGTAATAAACTTTCTCCTTCGCGTCCATATCGCCCGTAAAACCCACCACCGCGGGAGTTATACTTAAAATCTTAATTCCGGAACTCTTCGCGATTAAAGATAGTTCCTCTAAAAACTCCGGAAGATCTTTTTTAGCAGGCAACCCATTCGAGTAACCTTTTAGCTCCACACTTAAATCATTTAACTTTTCTGCCAACACATCAAGACTACGAATTCTGTTTTCTACCAATTCGATATTATTTTGTAAGTCTCTTATTTCTCTTGAAGCGTTTGACAGAAAAAAACACTTTGGAGTAATCGCCAAAAAAATATAAAGCATCGCCGAAACCGCCCCAATGGCCGCTACAGAATAAAACCGGATTTTTTCATCAGCGAATAACTCTCTAATTTTTTCCGGCGTTATCCTGCCTATCTCTAGATTCATCATATTTTCACGCGTCTTTTTTTCGTTAACCCAAAAATTCACTGAATACTTAAATCTACATTTTTTTTAGATAACAATCCAACTCAAACATCATTACTTCTTCATCGTAAACTTCACGTTTATTGAGACTATGCAATTCTATCGTTTCAAAATAATCAGAAAAATCTTTATTTTCCTCTAAGTTATTAATGAACTTTGCTACCAGAAGTGTCGCTTGTTCACTGTTTCCCAAAGCGTACCCTACCACCTCAAGGCAACCGAAATCTTTATTTTCTTTGTTCCCGGGGATAGAACGCCCTAGCCCAATATCCGCTAACCAAATATTCGGAATAACAGATTGATTTACCCCTTCAAGTAACTTTGTCCAGTTCAACTCAGGTTTGGCAATTTTTCTTATCGCGGAAACTTTTTTTTCATTAGCCGCAATTTCCGTAATAATTTTACCTGTTTTTTCTCTCTGCGGACTCATCACATTCCATTTTTCATTTAGCTTTGTCAAATTTTTTTTAGTTTTTATTTCTAAGACGCCCAATACCCCGCTAACAACCACTAGTATTGCTAAAACGCCCACTACAATGGGTAAAAGCGGTATGTTCGGCAGTTGCATAGCAACTTTTTCCACTTTCCTAAGTTCTTTTGGCAATAAATTTATCTCTATCATAATGACCACAATTCGTTTTTGTCGAATAAAAACTATCCTCTAAGCGCCAATCCCAAACTAACCACAAGCTGTGACGACACAGAATGCACGTCTTCCTGTGAAAGATTTCCTGAAAAACCAATACTATTGAACAAATTCCATTTTTTCATTTGTATTCCCAAATTCTCATTCAAGTATTCAAAAACTCTTTCTTGTTCTATCATCCCTCCGCAACAATAAATTTCTTCAATTTTTTTATTCGTTCTGTTTTCAAAGTAAGTAAACGAAAGCTGTAACTCTTTAAGTAAACTATCCAGAATAGGTGTGGTAGACTTCATTATTGCGTCTTTATCCAATTCGGATAATCCAAGTTTGCATTTTTCACTTTCTTCCAGACTTAGAGATAAATCTCTAATCAACGATTCATCAATATTTTTACCACCAATTTGAATTTGCCGGATAAAACAAGGGGCTTTCCCATCTGAAATTAACACATTGGTTCGAGAATGCCCAAAATCCAATAAAGCGTAACACTTGTTTTCAACGAGAGGATTCGCATAAAAAAAAGCATTGAATAAAGCGAATGAATCTACGTCTACAACTTCAACCTCCATCCCCACCTGCTTAATTACTTCAAGCATGGGCAAAACCATGGATTTTTTTGCCGCCGCCAAAATAACCTTCATCTGTCCAGATTCCTGAGCATCACCCAAAATAATAAAATCCGTAATGACTTCGCTTAAGTTAAACGGAATGTACTTCTCTGCTTCGTAGACTAAAGCGTCTTCAAGCTGTTCCTCTGTCATTTTAGGGAAATCGATAAACCTTACGATAACATCCGGCCCCGAAACTGAAAGATTAACTTTATTTGGAGAAATACCAACTTCCTCCAAACTCTCTTTAATAATCCCTTCCAATTGTTCAGGTTCCG
>JAHIZQ010000163.1 GCA_018814505.1 Candidatus Omnitrophota bacterium | reverse complement strand
TTTGACTTCTTTTTCAAACTCTAAAGCGCATTTATACAAAATAGAGCTATCCATTCCTTTCATAACGTATGAATATTTTGAACCAGAAGCCGTACTTTCACCCCCGGTACTTATTTGAAGCGCCGGAATAGCTTCAAGATATACGTTACCGCGAATAAGCGTTTTCATTTTTTCTCTTAGACCCGCAACAAACTTATCCATTGGTTTTCTGCCTTTTGCACCCTGTGGTTTTAAAACAGCGTAAAAAAGCCCCGTACTTTGATCCGCACCCGCTTGCAAACCTGTTACTGTAACAATCTTGTCTATACTTGAATCGTCTTGCATAATAAGATCAATTTCGTCCTGAAATTTTTGTATTTCATCCGTCGAAGTCCCCAAAAGCATTTCCATTTGCCCGTCAATCGCACCGCTGTCTCCCGTAGGAAGAAATGTCTTAGGTAAAGTGGCGAAAAACCAAACAGACCATATCACACACGCTATCCATATGCCGATAGAAACAAGTTTATACTTTAAAACCCATTTAAGAAGGATCGCGTATTTATCCCTTAATATGCCGACAAATCTATCAGTAAACCGTTCTACTTTTGTTTTCGGTACATTTCCACCGGAAACTTTCAGCATACGCGCGCACATCATAGGTGTCAGAGTAAGCGCGATTATCGTTGAACAAACTATCGCTATAACAACTGTTAAAGCAAATTCGCTAAAATTCCGGCCCACTACCCCGCTCATAAACACCAATGGAATAAACACAGTTACAAGCGCAAGACTGGTTGAAATAACGGTTCCCGTAATTTCTTTCATACTCTTAATCGCCGCTTTAATAGGTTTTAATCCCGCCTCAACATGCCGTTCCGTATTTTCTAAAACAACTATAGCATCATCAACTAAGAATCCGACGGAAAGAGTAAGCCCCATTAAAGACAAGTTATCTAAACTAAATCCTGCGGCAAGCATAAAAATAAAAGTAGCAAAAATCGTAAAAGGAAGCGTTATTCCCGGAATAATCGTATCAGAAAGCCTTCCGATGAAAAGGAATATTACTAATACAACCAATATAAGCGCGATAAATACAGTGTTCCTCACATCATTAACCGAATCCACTATTTGTATTGACCTGTCATAAAAAACATTTAAATTAACTGCTCCAGGGATTTCTTCTTCAAGCTCTTTAAGCACGTCTCTGATTCTTTCGGCTAACTCTACAGTATTCGCCCCGCTCTCGCGGCTAATAGCGATATGTACACAAGCAGACTGCCATTTTTCGCCGTCTTTGTAATACATAACTCTCACCACGTCGTTTTGTGTACCGTCAATACAAGTCGCTACGTCTCTAAGATACACTGGAGAGTTATCCCGATAAGTAACTATTAAGTTTTCATAATCTTCCGCTTTTAATAACTGGCCTTGCGGTTCGATTGAAAACGCGCGCAATGGCCCGTTAAGGCTTCCAGCGGGAATAATAACAGTTCCATTTTTAATCGCAGACGCTATTTCATCAATCCCTATTTCATAAGAAGCAAGCCTATCTGGATCAACCTGAACTCTTACGGCAGATTTCGCTCCCCATACGTCTACTTTTGAAACGCCCTTAACCATATTAATTCTTTGACCTATTGTAGTATTCCCATAGTCATAAAGTTGGCCTGGAGTAAGAGTGTCTGAGGTTACAGTGAGATGCATTATTGGCTTATCTGAAGGGTTATCTTTGTCATAAGTGGGCGGTTCCGGCAAATCATCCGGCAGGTTGCCTGCGGCGCGAGAAATAGCGGCCTGAACATCCGGCGCCGCGAGATCAACACTAATACTTAGGTCAAATGTAAGTGTAATCGTTGACTGGCCTTCAGTATTATTGGAAAGAATAGTTTGAAGCCCCTGGATTTGCATGCATTCGTTTTCCAGAGGATTTGCCACGGTTGAAGCTACCATTTGAGGGCTCGCGCCTGGATAACTGACATTAATGGTAATAACAGGATAATCCACAACCGGAAGATCGCTCACCGGAAGCGCAAAATACGCTCCTGCTCCAAAAATGAGCGCCGCCATCATAATAAGCGTTGTCATAATTGGTTTTCTGATAAAAACTTCAGAAAAAAGCATATTTTATTAATCCTTTTTTTACAATGACGAAACACGCTACACGTTTCACATGCATTAATTTAACGGACAGACACAGGGCACATGGCAAGACCTGTATCTACATCAATAGACCGGCCAACCGGCATAACCGGCTAATCAATAATCTTAACCGGCACCCCGGGCCTAAGCCCCATCTGCCCGGTTGTTACAGCTCTTTCACCTACCTTCACCCCTTTTTCAATTACAATGTAATCCTCTTCTTTTTGACCTACAGTCACAAGCTTTAACTCAGCTTTGTTTTGTTCGTCTATTACAAAAAGATAACTTCCCTTTTGTCCCAACTGAACGGCTGAATACGGCGCGAGAACCGCGTTTTTAATTGTTCCTAAAATAAGCTGAACTTTTGCAAACTGCCCCGGCCATAAAGCCCTATCTTTATTGTCAACTATCGCGCGCAATAAAACTCTTCCGGTTCTATCATCCACTGAATTTTCCAGAAAATCAAGTTTTCCGGTATAAGATGAGGTGTCGTCTCCGGTTACGGTAAGCACAACTTCCAGTATTCCCTCAGCCATTGTTTTTCTGACCCTTGGGAGCTCTTTTTCCGGAATGGTAAAATCCATGTAAAGTGTATCGATCTGCTTCACATTAACCAAAACCGGACCGGTATTAGCAGAAACAATATTTCCCGGATCAACCTGCCGCACACCTGTTACGCCGTTAATCGGCGAAACGATATAACAATATCGCAAATTGATTTTTGCAAGTTCTATTTCAGCTTTATCAACTTCAACCTTAGCCGCGGTCACCGCCACATCCGTTTCATATTTTTCAAACTCCTGCTGAGAAATTAACTCTTTTTCCAAAAGGCCGACATTTCTAAGTAAGATATCCTTTTTTAATTTAAGTTCTGCCTCGTCTTCCAATAAGGTAGCTTCGGCTTTATGAAGATGCGCCTCATATTCACTCGGGTCAATAATAAAAAGCTGATCTCCTATTAACACATTCTGCCCTTCTTCAAAACAAACCTCTTTAATCTTTCCAGTAACCTGCGACTTGATGTCAACATCTTCGGGAGACACCAACGTTCCAAAAGAATTAATATAAATAGGAACATTTTTTTTAATCACCGGAGAAATTTTTACTGTTCGAGTAGAAATTTTTTCTTTTTTAGGCCGGTTTAAATGTTTTTGCATTTGCACAAACGACGTAACTACAAATATCGCCACACAAACACCTATTATAATTTTTCTGTTTTGATTGGATAGATTCTTATAATGAAAAATTCTATTGAGATCTAATTGTTTTTTCTCATTGTCCGGCATTGTTTTCCCCTTTTTAAGTTATCCGGTATTACCCCTTAACCGATTAGCCGTCTCATTTCTTAGAAGTTGCCCAAGAAAATGAGTACTATCCCAAATCCTTCACCGAAATCGTACCCATCGCGCGCGCAAGATCCGCGGATGACACAAATAAATCTTTTTGCGATTCTACCAGCTTGGTTCTTGCCTCCTGCAACTGACTTTGCGCTTCCAAAACATCAAGTATGCTTTTAAGGCCAGACTTGTACCCTTCCAAGGCTAAATCATGCGATGCTTGTGCCGCATCGAGAAAGGATTTACTAAATATGAGTTTCTTAACATTCGTCTTTAGATTATAGTATTTAATCCACACATCGCTCGCCGCGCCAAGTTCCGTCTGTTTTAATTTTTCACGTTCCGCGTCAAATTCTGCTTGAGCTTCGCGCCGTTTTGAGTATTTATTAAACCCATCAAAGATATCCCAATTAACACTGAAATATCCCGAATAATCGTGATATTGCCAATTTGTTTCTTCGTTTCCACAAAACCTGTACCATCTCTTTTCCGTAGAACCAGTAATATTCAATGTCGGCCACAAATCGGAATTCGCGACTTTAACCGCAGATTCTTTCGCGTATAATGCCGCGCGCGCGCTTGCTATGTCAGGTCTTTCTTTTAAGGCTGACTCAATTAACATGCTTACATTTTCTGAAGTAATTCCAAGCGGCACATTTTCATCCGGTACCGCGATTTCAAGAGCAATATCAGGCGCAAGCCCTAATGTTTCGGCTAAATTGCCTTTTGTCGTAAAAACTCTGCCTTTAGCGTCTTCCAAAGAATAAAGTGTGTCTTCGTAATTGGATTTTGCCTGAAGCACGTCAAGTTTAGAAGCTAAACCTGTGGTGAATTTAAGTTCAGCCGCTTCTAAAGCGGTTGCGGCATCTTCCACATCAGCTTTCCTCGCCGTCAAATTAGACTCGGCGCTATAAAAACTATAATATGCCTTGGCTGTATCAAAAAGTAAATCCTGAATTGTCCTATTAAACGCAAAATTTGCTGAAATAACTTCCTGAGTAGCCTGCCGCACAGAAGCGTCTCTACCGCCAAGATCAAGTATCATGTAAGTAATAACCGCTTTCGGGCTGTAATTGTAATTGTTGGAATCTTCCGTTTTACGCGTAGCAACTTTTTTTTGTCTGGTAATGTCTCCTAGAACTGTGGCTTGAGGATAATATTCACTTTGGGCTTGTTTTACTACTGCTTCGCGCGCGCGCGCTTTTTGCCAGGCATTACGAATAACCGGATTATTAGTAAAAGCAATATCAACTAGTTCTGCCAAAGTTAACGGGCCTTGCGCGGTTATTTGTTCTTCACGTATTAAATTCCATACTTTGTCGGGTTTTTTTGTAGTCTTTTCCCATTTTGGCGGGGCCCATTCTGAATCAGGTTTTGGCGGAGCTTTAAGCGTTTGACAACCTGCTATAAAAAAAACCGCGAACACATAAAAAAACAAAAACATGTATTTTGCGGTTTTTTTTATCATAAGTTTTTTTCAAGCGGTATCATTACCAATACAGATTCAAAAATTCATTGAACACAACTTTTGATGATATGATAACCTGAATTAAACCCATTTACAAGGCAAAAAAATGTAAATAGGGACGTCACCCATTTATTAAAATATAAAAACTTATTTACTCACTTTCTATTATTTAATAAACAGGTGACGTCCCTATTTACCGCTTATGCTCTTATCCAAGCTTCTTTAGCGCGTTCATATATTTCAACCTGTTCATTTACGTTGACAGGCATTATTGGTAACACTTTAATTAGTTTGTTTAGTGACGCTACTAACGCGTCCACATCACCCCTTGCCAAATTGACGATATCTTCGCAGTTCAAATTAAAACTTTTCGCATCCTCGCCTTGTGCCAAATATAGTTTCATAAATCGCGCTAAAGAGGCCGCGACAAAATTACTATCTTTACCCAACTCATCATTCGCGGCAATTTCAGACAAAATTAATCCGAAGAATATACTTCGCGCTAACCCTGTATGATCATAATTAGCTCCAACCGGTAAAATTATTGTTGATAACAAGGGATTTTTATCTTTTTTTCGGGAAAATCCTAATCTATCCCATTTAACATTGTGCGAACTACTAGGAAATTCTTCGCCTTTATCAACCATTAAAAGTGTGATTGTGTTCGCCCTGGACATTTCAAACTCCCGAGGCAAAGGTTCTTTTTTGATGTCAAAATCTTTGTACTCATTTTCATTAATTTCAAGTTCAGGATTTTTTGACGAATAAAGCCGAATATTATAGTGTTCTGTTTTCTGAATTGTTTTAAGAAATTCTTTTACTTCTTCTGATTTAATTTTTTTAAGTGTTTCAACATCAATCCTTATAAGTTTATCAGTCTTTTGTTTCGCAACGCCTGATGAGGCTAAACATTCACTGGTATCACTTATAAAAGAATCTATACCTTTTGTCATTCCAAGTGAAAAAATAGGAGCTGGCTCAAATTCTGTAGGAAAGTTCTTTTTTAGATATCCTTCTGCCTCATCCGGATACCAGAGTGGTTGCATGTCTCTCTTAGCACTTTTACAAAACTGCGCTAAAGCATTAATACATCTCCTACTCTTTTCTTCAAGGGACATGTTTTTATATATTGTGTCAAAAGCAATTTTCGTGAAATCCTTCGCTTTCGAATCAATCCAAACTGCTTCAGGAACTTCTCGATTTGCCTTAATAAAAAGAGGTCCTTTTTTTGAAATTAATGCTCCGTACGGCGCGCAATCTTCTTCTCCTTTATTTTTTAGTGCTTTTTCTATTTCTTCCAAGTCACTTTCTCTGTAACTGGAATCAAATAACTGCGCTTCTTCTTCAGAAACTACAAATGAAAAATCACTAAACCCTTCGAATCCATACCCTTCAATATCTATCATGTAATCACGCCAGCCTGGAATAGCAAAACATATTTCACCTTGTTTTGCTAGTTGACATATTACTTGCCGCATATTGCCGCTTTTGTCATACCGTACGTTTACCTGTAAATAACTTCCTTTATTTATCTTTTTGAGATCTACCACACCTTTTCTTTTGCCATTAACCATTTTTATTTGTAAATGTCCCGGTCCTGTACTTGCCGGTTGAAAAGAGCCTCTCAGCAGACCGTTAACAAAAAGCGTCTCATGTGGATTACTTAAGTTTCCCGATTCAATCTCCTTCATTACATCTTTGGAGATTATTTTGCCGCCATGAAGCATTATGTAATTTACTATCTTTTTTGACGCGTTTTCAAACTGTCTTTTGTTATGAATAGCAAACTTCATAATGTTTACTGGTTTTATCTTTGCTACACCTTCTATATGTCTCCAGTATAATCCTGGTTTTGTTTCTTCTTTAACTTCGATTATGCCTTCAGGAAGTTTTCGCGCGTTAATGTAGCTTTTACCCCTTTCATTTTGTACCATGTCTTTTTCATTCGTCGTAAACCTCATACCTCGCGGCATTATCCAGACTAAACCCGCCATGATCTGTACAGCTTTCGCGACTTCAATAGATTCTTCGTCATTACCAGAAAACTCAACAATTCCCTCTATTAAACTTTTCGTAAAATTCAAAATGTTTTCCTGCGCACTTGGTTCCTTTTCAAATACTTCCAAAAGATTATTTAATATTTCTGCCAGAACATCTAAATTCCCCTTTTTATTCTGAAACTCCTCAGAAGTAAACAAAAGTCTTATAGCATTATCTGTTTTCCCATCTAAAATACGTTTTGAGACGTAATACACAAAATGTTTTTTGGGTTCATCTTCTTTAGACGGTACTACGAGTTGCCCCCACAATGATTTAGTTTCGTGTTCCATTTTTCTGATTTCCTCCATTGTTTCACGCGCTTTGTCTTTTGCTTTTTTTCTAGACATATCATAACTTATTTGTCTAAGTTCCTCAGCAACTTTACTTCTCGCTCCCAAAGCTCGACTAAGACGTATTGATGTTGCCTGATAATATTTAAGTTCGTCTTTACTATATTTATCGAGAAGCATTCTAAAAACTTCCATATATCCTTCAGCAGTCATTGTTTTAGGAGTCGCGGTATTACCTTTTCCAGGCACATCACGATCCATTTCAATGCCTTGCACTGTAAACAAGCCTTCACCAAACCTATTATCAGTTCTTAAGGGCGCGACTACAATACCTCCGCAAACAGCATCATTGGATTCGGTAAACCCAGCGGCTTCACTTTTCGGCTCAGAATCATGCACTCCAACATCTGAAACAGCTTTAAGCCATCTTTCATCTTTTAAACTAAACCGCGGCACAAATATGAGTTTACCGGAATAATTTTTATGTTTAAACTTTTCTGTTAAATGCTCAAAATATTCCGCTAACTCATCACTTTGCGTATTGTTTGTTTGCTGATTACCGTATATTACAACCTGCGCGCCAAGCTTAATAAGCTCCTCAATATTTCCTTCATAAAAAGATCTTTCTTTTGAAACCTTCTTGGGAACCAATCTCCCTGAGTAAGATATTACTATTTGGTCAGAATTGAGCACTTTGCCGTCACTAGGTTTGTCATGTGTTGAATAATATGTCAGATGTTTTATAGAAAATTCTTCTTTTGCTTTTATTTTTGTCTGTTTAACCTGTTCAAGAGA